>JACQCA010000039.1 GCA_016201865.1 Nitrospirota bacterium | reverse complement strand
CTGACCTCCCCTTGCCAAGGGGAGGAAATCTGTAAATCACTTTCAAAGTATCCCCTCCTTGCCAAGGAGGGAGTGGGGAGGTTAAATCAAGAAAGCTTCATCCCACGCGGCTCAGATGAGCCAAGAGCAGACTCGATCCCTTCACAAAGGATTATTACGGAGAGATATCCGGGCAGCCGCCGGAGGCGCAGGGGCGGCAAAAAGTAGCCTATCCCCTTTTATAACCTATGGGTGGTGTTTGGGATGGTCTTCCCTATAGGAAACGATAAAAGCAAAAACAGCCATTACCAATACAGCCGAAAGTATGATGTAAAGAGCCATGCACTTCACCCCCCTTTCGGTGGAATGGTATAAAAACCTATGACAAAAGATATGATAGCGACTGTAAAAATCGAAACGGCTGCAAGGGCGGACACCTTTTCGGAAACGATGTTCCCAATAACACCAACCCTAATAATATACTTGGAAATATCAATGAACATCCTGCCTGCTTCTTTTCTTCTTTCCTCATGTTTCATTTAAAAACACTATATCCCTCCGGGTTAAAGTTGTCAAGCCAGACCAAGACTCGGCAGCCCGATAGCAGCGTCTTGTCACGGGATGTCGGGGCCGCCGCCGGAGGCGGGGGCGCAGGCTACGGCGTGCAGGTCTCCGACGCATGGATCCGATTAATGGATTATTGCGAGGCATGATTATCGATGCGGCTCAGATGAGCCAAGAGCAGACTCGACCCCTTCACAGAGGGCTTGGAGAAATTATTGCCGATATATCATGACCATATTCGTACAGTAGTCAGTTTGTATTCCTCCAGTTGGGCTAGGGGAAATGAAATTCACGCCAAAATCGTAGCTCTGTCCTGCAGTCAGATTGAAAAAATCAAAATTTACGGCCATCACTGACGTATTTGCTGCTGCAGTATGAACATCGAGATAAAAGGAATTTCCTATCGTAATTGCCCCGGTACCTGTAGGACTGCGGAAGGCCACCCTGAAATATACATTTTGACCAGCCGCACTGCCATCGTAAGAACAACGCGCCCATATAAAAGCCCGCGCGTTGACAGGGGGAATATAATTGCTGGATATACTGACGTATCCTGAAGTGGCATTGGGAGCGGCTATGTTTGCAACAAATTGGTCCAGAAGAGTGCCTGCGACCAAACTGGCTGTCTCCGAGTGGTAGGCATACAGCACGCTGACCAGTTGGCGGTCGGGGGAGAGTTGCTGCGATCCGGTTGCGCCGTCGTTGAACCAGATTCTCAGATATGCTTCGGCGGGGGGAGGGTCGGTGGCGGCTGGTAGGGCCAGCATGTTGGTGAGGGCGGTGTCTCCTAACTTCACCGTGAAGGCGCCGTTCGTCACCGGGATCTTGACGGCCAAGGCTGGCTCGACGCCTGCGCCTAATGTGTTGTCATTGGACCATAACGTTGCGCAGGCCGCGCCCACGGGGGACAAGGTGCAATCTTTATTAACGATGGCGAACTTAAAGAAGCCGTTGCCGTTGAAGGGCGTTCCGCCTACCGTGACCGTGCCGCTGTGGGGGATCATGAGTGGAATTGACGACTGCGCCGAGACCTCTCTCTGCGAGAGGATCAGAATGAGTGCGAGGAGAAATAAAAGCGATCTCTGACGTTTCATGGCGTCCCCCTATTTTTCGTTAGATGAGCCAAGAGCAGACTCGACCCCTTCATACTCCTAATTTCTACTATCAAGGTGCTGACCCAAACGGCAAACGGCTCATTTTACTTTTCTCGGTGGCTGTTAACGGAGGGTGATTTTTTCCCTGACCACTTCCTGGTGCTCATAGCCCGCTCGGACCCCTTGTACGAGGTAATCAAAACGTGCGTTGGTCGTTCCCTTCATCAGCTCCTTCACGATAATTTGTCTCGGAGATTTTTCTATAACGAAGAGGCCGTTACATTCCTCCAATGGCGTCAGCTGCACTGTTATCCCATCAGTAACCGTCACGAGAGCAAAGTGCTCGGGAAGGTCAATGACTGCTTCTCCATTCAGTAGCTGGGAAGTCCCCCGTGTATATGTCCCAGCCTCCGGCCCTTCGAGAGCGGTATAGACAATTTCCTTGCACTAAAAGCTGACGTTGCGCTGGTATTTCCAGAACCAACTACTGTCAACTTTTCTCCCGGCGTCGTCGTCCCGATGCCGACGCGATCATTGGGGGCATCCACTACCAGGGTGGAGGTATCCACAGATAGACCAGCTAAATTAGGAGCCGCTGTGGCCGTAACTGAATTGGCTACCTCGGCCTGATACGCATACGGCACGCTGACCAACTGTCGATCGGGGGAGAGTTGCTGCGAGCCGGTGGCGCCGTCGTTGAACCAGATTCTCAGATATGTTTCGGCGTTGTTGAAAACGGTGGTCGGAATATCCAGCATGTTGGTGAGGCCGGTGTCTCCCAACTTTACCGTGAAGGCGCCGTTCGTTACCGGGATTGTGACGGCCGCAGCCGGCTCGACGCCTGCGCCTAACGTGTTGTCATTGGACCATAAGGTTGCGCAGGTCGCTGCTATGTTTTGAGTGCAGTCTTTATTGACGATGGCGAACTTGAAGAGGCCGTTTCCGTTGAAGAGCGTTCCGCCTACCGAGACCGTTCCGCTGTGGGGGATCATGAGTGGAATTGACGACTGTGCCGAGACCTCTCTCTGCGAGAGGACCAGAATGAATGCGAAGAGAAAAAAAAGGGGCATGCGGTGTTTCACGGTGTTCCCTGTTTAAATTTATGGTCCCAATATGTAATTAGCGCTCGTAGATCGGCCCAACGACGACGTCACGCTCGTGGCCTTGTACGAGGAAGAAGATGCGTCTCCCACTGCCGGCGGGATTCCCATCACGTCATTCATGGCATAATTTGTTGAGTGTCTTGGCCCCTCGCCGGGGGGAAGAGAGGCCGCATTCTTCCAGTCGGTGCCGATCTCGACTTCGGCCAGGTTGGTGAAGCCGTCGCCGTCGGAGTCGGGATAGGTAATGGCGTTCGAGGCGAAGGTGATCGCCGTGGTTCCTCCCGCCGTAATAGTTGCGTTTGTGTTCGCGGTCGCCACGATGACGCCATTGACAAAGTAATTAATGACGAAGGTATGGCTCCCGACGGAGAGATTGTTGATCGTCCCGGTCACACTGGTTGCGGAGACGGTCAACGGGGCCGGCGTTCCCCCATCGACCACGATTTCGGCGGTGAGGGTACCGGTCACGATTATCTGAAGTCGAAGCGGAAGGGGAACGGAAAAATCGTTTCCGGATGCAATCCCCTGGCCCCCCGGCTGCGGATCGCCCCCTTGGGCGCAAGCGGTGAGAAAGAGGAGGAAGGCCCATAAAAGACCAACCGTTGTCTGTTGAACGAGTTTCATCGGGGCTGTCCCTGCGGTTTGATAATCATTGAAACGCTTTTCTTCCATTCACCCTTTTCGTTTTTCAGGGAATCGGCCCTGACACAGTCGCGGAGCCGGTACTGGGACCTGGACTCCCGCCTCCGCCACCGCCCCCTCCGCCTCCACCCGCGGCCGCGGCGATGACCACGACCCCGGCCGCGATGGCCCAGACCCACCATTTCTTATACCAGGGCGATGTTGCGGGCGCCTCCGTCTTAAGGGCCAGCGGTTCTTGAGACGAAGGGGCAGGGGCCACGGCCGCCGGCTCGTTCCCTCCCTTGGGCGCAGGAAGAACCGGGGCGACGGTGATCATGAGCGGGGAGAACGAAAATCCTCGCAGCACCGTATTGCCGGACGGATCCGCGGCCTGGATATAATACTCGATCCCGGGCTCCTGGACGTCCTCCTTCGGGATGGTCGCGGCGTAGAGATTGTTTCCGACGGGGTTCATATTGATGCTGAAATATTCCGTGTTTCCCAGGGGCCGGTAAAAGAGGAAGGCTTCCTTGACCGCCACATTGTCGGTGATGGTGGCCTGGATCACCAGGTCCTTTGCCGAAGGAGCCGACTGACCTGGAGGTTCGTGTTGGACCACCGGGGCGGTCCGATCCGCGTTGGAAGGGAGCTGAATCTCCTCGGCCCAGAGCGGGAGGAAGGGAAGAAAAAGGAAGGTATAGAAAGCGACGAAAGAAAGAAGAAGGGCTTTTCTGTTCATAGTCTGCTCTATAATCGTTTGTTCAATGGGGTGGTGTCATGAGTCTAACATGAGTCTAATATGAGCACACCATAGCTAAAAATTTTTATGAAGTCAATTAAAAAGTGACTCAAATCCGGACCAGGACACAGGAAATGTTATCCCTGCCCCCATTCAGATTGGCCTCGTCCACTAAGGCCCGGCAGACAGATTGGAGCTGGAGGCCCGAATTCAGGATCTCCTGGATACGTTCTTCGGGCACCATGTTGGTCAGTCCATCGCTGCAAAGGAGAAAAAGGTCACCCGGCTGGAGTGTCTCTTCACGGATATCCACCTCGACATCGGGTTCTATGCCCAGGGCCCGGGTGATAATGTTCTTAAATCCTGTCCGGACCGGGATATGGGGGATGTTGCGTTCTGCGGCAGCCCTCGCGACCAGGGAGTGGTCCTGGGTAAGAACCTCCAGGTGAGAGTCCCGCATCCGGTAGGCGCGGCTGTCCCCCGCATGGGCGATTGAAGCCGCCTCATGGTTAATCTGGAGCGCCACCACCGTCGTTCCCATGCCGGCCATCAAGGTGCCTTCCTCCATCTGGGATTCCATCTTCTCCCTGGCGTATTGGTAGATGCGATGATTGGCATGTTTGAGGGCTTCCTTTAAGAAGGAAGGGGACGGCGCCTGATTTGGGGATGAGAACCATTCCGTGATGGTCTCCACAGCCAGTGCGCTTGCCACCTCTCCCTGTGCATGTCCGCCCATTCCATCGGCCACCAGATAAAGACCCAAGTCGTCTGAGAAAAAGATGGTGTCCTCGTTGTGACTGCGCTTCATTCCCACATGGGTCAGTCCATGGCTTTGAGGCCTCTTGCGCATATTTTTAAATTCCTTATTATTTTAGAACACTTGTTCCTTCCCATTCCCATCCGGTTTGGGACCTTTTATAGGTAATCCGAAGATAGGTCGTGCTCCCCGCCTGAGGCGGGTCACCGGATGGTTCGGGCAAGACCAGTCCGCCCACATAGAAATGGATCACGCCGGCCTTGGGGTCCATATTTTCAAAGACAGCAATAGTGCTGCGGGTGGCTGAGGGGAAAATATTGCTATGGAGCGCGGAAATGCTCAAGAAATCCCCATGGGGCGAGGGCGCGTCAACCTTTACGGTGGAAAGGGGAGCGTACTGTTTCCCGGTATTGGTGACGGCCACCACATCCAGGTTGGGCACCACCCTCTTACCCGTGCTGTTGGTGATCTGGATCGGCCAGGCCAGATAAGATTTGTTAACGTCGGTTTTCTGTTTCAAATCAATGGGGCGGCCCCAACCGAAGTCCAGGGAAGCGGCCCAAATCGTTCCATGCGCGCCGCTCAGAATGAAGACGCTGAATAGAAAAATTTTTATGTAATGCGCCGGATAATTCATGATCTATATAATGTGCAATCGGTATGCCAGGTTTTAATATGTCCATGATCTTGTGTGGACATCTTCCATATAACTCAATGTAAATTAAAAGAATCGATGTTATTGCGTATTATTTTTTCAGGCAGGAGAGCGATTCGATCCGGCGCGACGCATTTCAAAATCTTGAAAGCCGGTTTCAAAATTTTTTAAGTTCTTTTAAAATTCAGCCGAAGGTTTATAACTTTATTCCACGCCGAGAGGCCTCCCGAACATCAATGGAATATTTCTTCATCTTGTAATAAATAGTTCCCCGGCTGACTTTCAGGATTTCCGCAGCCTTAGCGGTGTCCCATTGTGTCTGCTTGAGAACTTGGAGCAGAAGCTGTTTGGTGACGGTATCGATCGGGGCTTCCGGCTCGGCCTCTTGAGTGCCTGTCCAGGTTGGGGAGTCGGCCAGGAGGATCCGTTCATCTAAGACATAAGGGGGACGTGAACGGATGACGGCGCTGTAAAGGACATTTTCAAGTTGGCGGACATTTCCAGGCCATCGGGCGGTTTTGAGCCGATTCATGGCCTCGGCGGTCAGTACGGGTTCGGCGGAGAGTCCCTGCTCCCGGGTCAGTTTATTCAGGAAATGGTTGGCGATGAAAGGGATGTCATCCGGACGTTCCCGGAGGGGGGGGAGGAGGATCTGGACAACCTTGATACGATAATAGAGATCGGCTCGAAAGTCTTCTTCCTGGACGGCGCGTTCCAAGTCCTTGTTGGTCGCTGAAATCACCCGGACATCGACCGGAATCTCTCGCGCGCTTCCCAGGCGCATGATAACCCTGCTCTGCAGGAAGCGCAGCAGCTTGGCCTGCGCGGCCTGGCTTAACTCGCCGATCTCATCTAAAAACAGGGTCCCTTTATCCGCCTCTTCCACCTTTCCTTTTTTGGCCGTTTGGGCCCCGGTGAAGGCCCCCTTTTCATATCCGAACAGCTCGCTCTCAATCAAATCCAAGGGAATCGCAGCGCAGTTGACGGCGATAAAGGGTTTTCCCCTGCGCGGGCCGGTCTCGTGGATGGCCCAAGCCGCCAGTTCCTTTCCCGTTCCATGCTCTCCTCGAATCAGAACGGTGACCGGGCTGTTTGACACGTCGTCGATCAGCCGGTAGACCTGGTGCATCTGAAGGCTCTCGCCCACAAGGTTGCCGTAATGATAGGTGATCGTGTCCGGCCGGGGATGTCCTGTAAGGGCGGCGGTCGCGCCGGAGGGCGCCGGGATATCCTTTTTAGGGATCGGCACGGTCCGGTCTTCCTGTTGACGAAGACAATCAATCGCAAAAGGATAGATCTCCAGCCGGCACCGGGAGGGAAGGGGAACGGGTTGCGAGACCCGTTGGCCGTCCAGGAGGACTCCATTCGAACTCCGGTCTTCAAGCCGGAAATGATCCCCGTCCTGCTCGATAATGACATGCAGACGAGAGACATGCTCATTCCGCAGGACCAGATCGTTATCCGCCGATCGACCGATGGTGATCTGGCCCTTGGAGACAACGGTCCGTTGAATCATTTTCTTATCGAGAAAAACCCGCAACTCCATCATTGCCTCACCAGATCACCTTGCCCCACTGATTCCGCTGTTTCTTGATCACTACCTTGGCCCGTTTCCATTCGTCTCCGGGAACCACACGGTTTCCACTCTTGTCGGCCAGATGGGAAATTGAGACCACGGCGGACGCCGACTCACCGGTCAGCGAGAAGTCCGTAATTGAAATAGTGATAGAGGAGTAGTCCCGGAAGATTTGCTGCAAAAATCGCAACCTTCCTTCGGACATTTCACTGATCTGGCCGAGGGCGCGCATATCGTGGTTTTCGTAGGCTCTCTTAAAATTGGACAGGATCTCGCCTACCACGTCAATGTCCGGCCGGGTCGTTTGAGTCTTCCCGGTGTCGGCGCCGGTCTTGGCTGACCGTTCTTGTTCGGCCTGAGTTTCTTTCAGTTTTTCTTGCTCGGCCCTGGTTTTTTTCAACCGTTCTTGTTCGGCCCGAGCCTTTTTGAGTTTTTCTTGCTCGGCCCTAATTGTTTGTTCCTCAGCGATCTTGGCGGAGGCCGTTTCTCGGGCCCGGACAAAACCGTCACGGGCTTGACTCAAAAGGTCCAGGGCCTGCTGCAGACTTGTGCTTGCGGATTCATACTGTTTTTGGTTGATAAGGCCGGCCCCTTCTTGAAGAGCCTGCGATCCTTTTGCAACTTGATCCAACGCCCGTTGGTAGATTTCCGGCGCCCGTGTCTTTGCGTTGGCTCCCTCCGCTTCCGAGCGGGCTGTGGAGAGCCGGTCCTGCATCTCGCGGACGGCGATCTGGATCTCCCGCACCTTGGTGAGCGGGATCGAGCCTTCTTCTTCCTTTTGATCAGAAACGGTAAGAGAGGACGTTTTCGACCCGATGGACGAAAGAAAATAGAGGAGACCTCCGATCAGGATTATCACCCCTGCACCGCCGATGATGAAAGGAATTAACCCCGGTCGTTTGACCCGCGGGGCAACCGGTTGAAGCGGGGGCGGGGTGACGGCGGATTTCGGGGGCGAGACGGGTTCGAAAATTGGCCGAGAGAGGGGTTGAGCGGCGGATGCAGAATCGGGCCGTGTGCCTGTCGAAGTCTTCGAGATCGGGGACGGAGTTCCGGTCATCGCATCATGGAGCATCACGGTGGGGCCTTCCTCCTCCGGGGGCGCCGGGGCTTTTTGTAAACCGATGGTCGTGCCGGGCGGGTCGGTTCTCGGAAGCCCTCCGATGCTTGGGGTAAGCGCCTTGATCTGGGTGATGACAGCCTCGGCATCCTGAATTCTTTGGCCGGGCTGTTTCTTGAGAATGGTGCGAACAAAATCCTGAACGGGTAAAGGGGTGTCCGATGGGAACGAAAGCGTTAATTCTTCCTTTTCATAAAGAAGTTTACCGACAATGGCCATCCGGGAGATCCCTTGATAAGGGGTCTGCCCGTTCAGCATTTCGAAGATGACCATTCCAAGGGAGTAAAGATCGGTGCGTCCGTCCAGATGTTCCCCCCGGGCCTGTTCCGGCGACATATATTCCGGAGTTCCGATGATCTGGCCGGTCGCGGTGACCGAGATTTCATCCGTGGCGGCCGCAATGCCGAAATCGGCGATCTTCACTCTCCCCCGACCGTCCACCATGATATTTCCCGGCTTAATATCGCGATGGACGATTCCCTGGGAATGGGCGTAGGATAGGGCGCTGGCCACTTGCACGGCAAACGCCAGGGCGTCCTCGGGTAAAAATCTCCCTTTTTCCAGGATGAGTTGTTTGAGGTCCTTCCCTTGAAAATATTCCATCACAATATATTGAGACCCCTGATCTTCCGCCACATCAAAGACCCGAATGATGTTCTCATGATCCAAGCGGGCCATGGCCCGGGCTTCTCTTTGAAAACGTTTCAAAAAGGCTGAATCGCCGCTGTACTGGGGGTGGAGAACCTTGATGGCGACACGACGGTTCAGTGTCGTGTGGATCGCCTTGTAAATAACCCCCATGCCGCCTCGGGCGATCTCCCCCTGGATTTCATATTTGCCCGAAAATAATTTGTTGCTCATGGCTAAAGAGGATCCCACCCCTGCGCAACTGCGGTTCCTTGAAACGGACTCGATCTCGGATGAATCAATTGCCTTTGGCAATGCCGCGTTTTGTATTATTAGCAAAATTCCACTTTTATTTCAACACATTTTAATAATCCGGAGGGCTTTTTCTAACGGGATAAGATCGTTCCCTATTGTTCACCCCACAGCGCAGTGCCAAAATTGTGCTAAAAATCTCCGTAACGGATAGAATTGACAGGAATCAATAGAATCAGGGGAGAAGGAGTCGGCCGTGATTCCGGAAGCAACCCATCTCTTCGAGGAACCCGGCACGCTGGAGGAGGTCGCCCGATTGGCGGCCCGATGGTTCACAAAGCATCTACATTCAAAACGCGTTTGAGACGACTTCGCTCTTGGTGATTTTTCATCGGATCAGCTTCCCGCGCAAGCGGCCGCAACGGAGAAGCCTGAGAAGATCCGCATCCCCAGTTTGTCGTCGTAACTCAGACCCAAGCTGCAGATCTGACTGGACGGCAGCGCGGCCATCTCTTCTGCAGTGAGTCCCTCCGGCAGGTGAGCATTCTCCGCGGTCCAGGCGACGGTTCCGCTCAGGCTCGTCATGGGAAATGGGATGCCGATTTCCATTCCGCTGCTGAGCGGATAAATATGCGCCGAAATGAATCCGCCTCCATCACTCACAAACAGGTTTAACTCTTCCAATGTCGCATCGACCCAGCCGGAATCGGTCCGCTTCATCCACTTGTAATCAATGCCGGCAAGGGTGCAGGTTCCGCTGCTGATTTCGCAGGCCGGATCGGTCTGATTGAACTTGATAAACGGCATGATGATGCCTGTCGCGGCCGTGAATTCGGCGTCCGTTCGGGTTGCGACGTTGGTAAAGGTCAACGTCTTGTCGCCGAAGCTGAAGACATAGGCGCCCTGGGGGATATCCGTGCCCGGATTCCAATTGGGGCCCAGCGACCGGTAATTGCCGAAACCGGGGCCGGTGATCCCCGTCGTAATCAGGGGATCGCTTCCCAGCGTCACAGAGGCGCCGTCAAAAGATCCCGAATAGAATGAGGTCGGAATGGCGGCGTAGATGCCGGTGCCGGTGTAGCTGATTCCAATCGTGTCCGGCAAGTATTGGCCGATGATTGAGTCGATGGGAGCCGTAACACCCGGGCTCGTTTCCATATTGTATCGAACATGAAAATCGAGCATGAAATTTCGATCCGGCTGTTCAATATCGATGATGCCGTCGCCGTCAAGATCGGGGTTGATGTATCGCAAACATAGATCGTCTTGTGCGCCCAGAGCAAGCGCCACTTCACTGCTCAGTCCCAAGGAGGCGAGCAGAGCGTCGTACGCGATGCTCCCGGTTGCGGTTTCGGTGGTGCCGTCAATGGACACCGTGCCCAGATCGGTCTCTCCTTGTGTCAGCGGGGCGAGGCTGTCGAGGGTATTGGACTCAAAGGCGCCGACGATCATGCCTGCGCCCGTCTGGGTGCTGTCGATGAAAACCAACACGTAAGGACGATTCGGATTCACATTTAGGGTAAAGCTCCCGTCGCTGTTGATCGGGGCCAGCACGCGTGTTGCGTTTTGACTCGTCGGGCTCACGGCCATAACATGGGTGACGGTCTGGTTAACGGGCGCACTTGTATTGAAAAGGCCTGCTCTGGATTTGCCGGAAACGTTGACGCTGGACAGGGTGCCGCTGATGCCGAATGTGGCGGCTACGGGTGCGGAGCCGTTGTCGGAAGTTGAGTCGCCGCCACCACCACAACCGGATAACATGGCTGCCAGGCATAAAACCGACATTCGTCTGTAAAGCTCCATTGTTTTTCTCCTTCAATAAAAAAGCCCATTCCGTTTTACGAAATGGGCTACACAAGGAAAAACATCCCGTTTTTATGTTTTCCAGGGCAGCCCAACTAGCATGCCTTCGATCATCGAAAGCGAAGCCTTGAAGCTTTGCGTCCCAATCTTTCGATTGGTTTGCCTTTTTCTTGGATCAGATCATGTTGCTAAGATACAGAATAGCATGTATTGGTCGTTTGTCAAGGATGACATACGTCGGCGAGAGAACGTCAACTAAATTAGGCTGCTCAGTCAAGCTCAGCTCACGGGCCGCTTGTCCCGGCAAACGGGTCCGAGGCCATCTTATTGGCGATCATGCATTGGAGCATCTCAAGTTCATCCGAATCAAACCAGGTCAGGCCGCAGAAGCTGCATCGGTCGATCTCGACCCGATACGCGAGGCTGTAGAACGTTCTCATCATCGGGTTTTTACATTTCGGGCAACTTCGTAGCGGCGCGGTTTCTCCGCGGACGTCTTTTGAAGACGGCCCGGCGCGTCTGGACTGATTTTCCTTGATGACCGCCCTCGACAACGACCGGATCCTGTCCGTGGAAGGATTTTCTCCCCGGACCATGATCCGCGGTATCTTGACGTTTTCGACCAGCGTCCCGCCGCAAAAATGACACTGATACACCTGCGTCTGCTCGTACGAGGTATCAAGCAAGGGCTGTCGGCATGAGGGGCAGGAGAAATCGCTCGGTCTTTTTTCCTCCTGTTCGAGACGGTTCGTGAAGACGGCCTGATCGATCTGCGGCGTTTTCCATGCGCGCTCGACCGCCTGTTTTCCGTCGCTGATCCAGGTGAGCGGAGAAATCCAGGGCAAGACGGAAAGTTCCGACAGACGATAAGGCCCCTGCCACTGGTGTTTGGGATCGAGGGCGTAGAAGACCGGTGCGGATGATTTCGCGGCCTCGACGCCGGCGTTCGACTTCGTCATTGCGGCCAAAGCCGATACGTCGCTATGCGCCATCTTCAGCAGCACTGCGATCCTTGTTCGAATCGGAGGATGCGTCGACATCAGATCGGCCCACCAGCCTTCCGATTCATCCCGGGCGGCGGCCGTTGTGTTCACGATGCAAAGCATTCCCATGCCGTTTTCGATGAATCCGGTGCCTCTCCAGTTGCGCGAGAGCAGATCGAGAACTTCGGCCAGCGCCAAGGGGTTTCGGGTCATGCGCACCGCTCCGGCGTCCGCGCGGTATTCGCGCTCTCGCGAGATAAACAGGTTGAGGATCTGGCCGAGTTTCAGCAGAATCCATGTCAACAAAAGGGCGGGGGACAGACGGACCTCTCGGATCGCGGCGCTTGAGAGTTTTTGTACGGCGGCCGCCGGCAGTCCGAAAAGACTTGCGGCCACGGTGGTTTCCAGGCAATCTCCGGAGAGAATATGATGGGCCTCGTGGGCAACGACGGCCTCGAGCTGAGGCCGTGTGAGTCTTGACAGCAGTCCTTCCGTAATCGCAATCGTGGCGTTTCCTCGAAGATCAACCGCGGCCAGGGCATTCATCGCCAGGGTCGGAATCACCACGCCGTTGATCTTTTTCTTGTTGCCTGTAACGATCTGGATTTCTTGGAGAACATTGATCAGGCGTTTATGGACCCCGTCCGCCGGGTCCGGCTCCAGCGCGCCGAGATTGTCCCGAACAAAACGGACCGTGTCTAATGCCGAAAAGCAAAAATGGATTGAGGCCGCAATCAACGAGGCCACGCCCAGCAATGCGATGTGCCGCGGCTTGAGTAAAGCATCGTACGGAAGGGCGAGGAACTGGGCCGCGGCGGCCGTCAGGGCCGCAAGGGCGATGAAATAAATAAGGAGAAGAATGAGAAAAAAGAGCCAGATCCGCCGGCTCTTCTCTTCTTCGATCTCGATAAAGGTCAACGGCATTAGTTTACCTATCAGAGGGGCTCACGTCGCCCCCTCCACCGGCGAAGCCGGATGGAGCCTCCCCCTCTCGCTCGCGTTGCTCGCTGGTAGATCACCGCAGGCTTAAGTCCGCCTTGGGCACGGCGCGGTCGGCCTGCTCCGCCTCGAAGTATTCCTCCTTGCCGAAGCCTCCGACCAGATTGACGATGATGTTGTTTGGAAAAACCTCCTGTTTGATTCGGTAAGAAGCCACCAGGTCGTTGTAAAACTGCCGCGCGAAGCCGATGCGGTTTTCGGTGGAGGTCAGCTCCTCTTGGAGCTGGAGGATGTTCTGGTTCGATTTAAGTTGGGGGTAGTTTTCCACCACGGCAAAAAGTTTTCCCAGGGCCTGCGTCAGCATATTTTCGGACTCGGCCTTGTCGCGCGGGCCTGTGGCGGCGACGGCCTTGGCCCGCGCCGAGATAACCTTTTCAAGGGTATCTTGCTCGAACGCCATCGCGCCTTTGACGGTCGAGACCAGGTTCGGAATAAGATCGTGCCTCCGCTTCAGTTGAACGTCGATTTGCTTCCAGGCGTTCTGGACTTCATTCCGGAGCGACACAAGGCCGTTGTAGACAATGACCATCCACAAAAGGCCGAGAACGACGACACCGAGCAGTATCCATCCGATCATAATCATCTCCTTTTTGCAAAGTGGGTCCGAACATTTTTATTGTACCAGATTTTTAATGACTATTATTTAACGGTAAGATATTTAAACGCCCGCTCGGCCGCTTCGTTCCCCTGACGGATGCAGTCCGGAACGCCGACGCCGCGGTAGGCGGCGCCGGCCAGGAACAGGCCGGGGAGGCGTGTCAACCGGTCGTCGATCCCGGCCAGGCGGTCGAGATGGCCGACCGGGTATTGCGGATTCGCCTTCTCCCACCGGTAGACACGGCTTAAGACCGGATCTTCCGTAATGCCCATGATCGCGCGAAGATCGTCCCGGACGCGGTTCACCAAGTCCTTCTCCGACAGACCGACCACCTCTTCCCTTCCGGCCCCGCCCACGAAACAGCGGAGCAGGACCTGATCCCCCGGCGCGCGGTGGGGAAACTTGGTCGAGGTCCAGGTGCAGGCCATGATGCTTCGGTCTTCCCGTCGGGGAACGACGAAGCCGAATCCGTTTAAGGGATGCCGGAAGCCGGCTTTCTGATAGGCCAACGAGACGGTGGCCGTTGAAACATACGGGACCTCACGGAGCATCCGTACGAGCGTGGCGTCCGTCTCAGCCAGCAGATCGGCCGTGACATAAGCCGGGGAGGCGGCGATGACGGCATCGGCCGTCAGCGCCGTTCCGTCCTTCAGTCGGACGTGATAGGTCGAGAGTCCGGACTTCCAGTGGATCCGCTCCACCTCTGCCCCGATCATTAGAGAATTCCGATCCAGTTTTGAGACGAGCGCCGCGACCAGTTCAGAAAGTCCGCCTTTTAAGGTCATGAACATCGTCGTTGGAATTGTTCCGGGCGATGTTCCCGTGCCGGAGGGGGTCCGCTCGCGCATCTCGCGCCTTCGCGCGAGCATCCCGCGTATCAGACTTCCATAGCGCTGTTCTAATTCCATGAATTGCGGGAAGGTGGCGGCCAGACTCATCTGCTCGGCGTCGCCGGCATAGATTCCGGCCAAGAGCGGCTCGGCCAGCCGTTCCACGGCCTCTTGTCCTAACCGGCGTCGGACAAAACCGGCCAGGCTTTCGTCTTCGGCGGTCTGTTTTTTGGGGATGATCCAGTCCAGCCCCATCCGTAATTTGCCGAGCGGAGAGAAGAGCGGGGTTTTAATAAAAGGCCCCAGTCGCGTCGGCACGAGAAGCATGACGCCTTCCGGAAGATTCACAAGCCGCCCGTGATGAAGAATATAGGTGGCGGTCTGTTCTCGGTTTGTCCCGGTCAGCCGATCCTTCAGGCCCAGTTGCCGGCAGAGTTCCAAAGCCCAGGGCTTTTGTGAAATGAAGGAATCCGGTCCGCCTTCGATGACGAACCCGGTATCCGTATCGGTCAGAATCTTGCCGCCCAGTCGGGGTTGGCCTTCGAGGAGGGTGAAGGAAACCGGCGCCTGGTTTTTACGCGCCAGTTCCTGAAGGGTGTAGGCCGCGGCCAGGCCGGTGATCCCGCCGCCGATGATGATCACTTTTTTCTGGGAGAGGTTCACGTCGAACGTCCCGCGGAGCGTTATCTAATGAGAGAGATTTTCACGAACCACGTCCGCCAGCGTTTCGATAAAGGCCGGCGAGGCGTTCAGCGACTCAGCGCGCTCCAGTTGCATCCCTTTGGCTTGGCACTGCTTGCGGTACATCACGTCGACGTCGTAGAGCGTTTCCATATGGTCCGAGATGAAGCCGATCGGGGCCATCAGCAGGTGACGGTGGCCTTGCGCATGCAGCTCATCAATCACGGCGGCCGCATCCGGTCCCAGCCAGGGCTCCGGCGTGCGGCCCTTGCTCTGGTAAGCGAACCGCCACGTGTAAGAGCCGACTTTTTTCATTACGAGTTCGATCGTCTCATTCAGTTCCTGCGGGTAGGGATCCTTCTCGGCCAGGATTCGCTCCGGAAGACTATGCGCCGAGAAGAGCAACGGGACTTTTTTACGAATATCCGACGGGAATCGTTCCAGCGCCCGCATAATTTTCTCGGCGATCGCCTTGATCAGTTTTGGATGGTCGTTCCAGCTTTCGATGCGCCGGATCGTAAACGGCCTATCGGTCGCGGCTGCCGCCTCGTCCAGTTTTTGATAATAGGCTCCTACGCTCATCTTGGAGTAATAAGGCGTGAGACAAAGCGCTACGATCCGTCGGATACCGTCGGCCGCCATGGTCGCGACGGTATCCTTAATATAAGGATGCCAGTGGCGCATCCCGATGTAGACTTTGAAACGGGCCGGTCCATGGTTGAGCGTTTTCTCCAGGGCGGCCGCCTGCTGTTTCGTGATCTCAAGCAGCGGCGATTTTCCGCCCATGAGCTGATAGCGGCGCTTCACCTCGTTCACCAGCTCCGGGCTTGTGGGCCGCCCGCCGCGGATATCTTGCAGATAAGGTTCGATCTCATCCAGCGAACTCGCCGCCCCGTAGGCCATCAACAAAACGCCGATTCTGTCGTCAGCCACTTCCCCCTCTCGGTTCATTCGTTTTTGTATCGCGTAGCATACACGGATAGGCCGATTTTTTCAACTGCCACAGCGGAGCGGGCTTGTTAACCTGCAAATTTGCTTTTGTAAAGCCAAAACATTTATAATAACATAATAATGTTGAACTCATCCGATCATTCTGCCGACATTTTCCTGAGAACCGTTAGCTTATCCGAAGACCGATGAATCTGATTCCATTGAAAAATATCAGCATCAAGATCAAGATTCTCCTTTTGATGATCATCAGCGTGGTCGCGATTCTTCTCACCTCCACCTATTTCACGCGGAAAATGATCGAAAAAGATGCCGAGGCCAATCTTCAGCAGGACACCAGCAATGTTGTCCGGGAGATCGATTCGGCCGTGACAACCGATCAGTCCTTGACCGATTTGGAAGTCATCAACGAAGACCTTATGGACATGATGGCTATCCGGACGAATATCGAACGAATCGATCTGTTCTCTTTTTCCCCGGATGGGAAGCTCCTTCCCCTTACATCAAAGGTGACCGCAAAGGTGACCGCCCCGCATTCACAAATGGTTCTGTCCACGGATGACCTTGAGAGGGTTAAAAAAGGACAGATCCTTTCCAAGGCGGAACAGATCGGCAAAGTGAATTATATGAATGTCATCGCCCCGGTTCATCTCAACGGCAACGTGTTTGGTTTGATTGAAATGAAAATATCTCTTAAAGAGTTTGACCGGCTCCTCCATAAAGAGCGCAGTCAAGCCTTTATCATCGCCATTCTCTCCGTCCTCTTGATCAGCGGCCTCTTCGCGGTCTCGATGACCCGGATGATCCATCGCCCGATACAAAATCTCCTGATGGCAATGTCGATGGTGAAAGCCGGGGATCTCACGGTTTCAATTGTGCCGCGGGCGCAGGATGAACTCGGGAAATTAACGGGAAGCTTTAATTCGATGATCCAGATGATCCGGCAAAGCGTGGAGGCCAACCAGGTTCTCCTCGCCCGCATTCATTCCTTTAATGAAGAGCTGCAGGAGGAAATCCATCGGGCCACGGAGGAACTCCAAAAGAGGAACGACGACCTCACACGCGCCAACCGAGCCATTTTTCAGATGCAGAAACAGTTGGTCCTATCACGGGAGTTGGCCGCCATCGGTCAGTTGGCCGCGACGGTGGCGCACGAGCTGGGGACGCCTCTGCACTCGGTCTCGGGTCATCTCCAGCTTCTTTTGACCGAGGGCGGTTTGACCGAGGAGGCGCGTCGACGATTATCCATCATGCAGTCCCAGGTTGAACGGTTGATCAACAGCATTCAGCAGCTCCTGAACACCACGCGGCCCAACAACGCCGATTTCGGATGGATCGATCTGAACCAGGTTCTTGAGGATCTTTGCGTTTTGTTCCTGCCCGCAACGATTTCCAAACAGATTATCGTCGTCAAGGAATTCGATCCCGACCTGCCGAAGATCCCGGGAAGCCACAGCCAGGTTCAAGAGGTGTTCCTGAATCTGATCGACAATGCGATCGACGAGTTGCCGATAGGGGGAACGCTGACCCTCCGGACGAGCCGAACCGGTCCTCTTCAGGACTCGATTCGGCCGCCATGGACGGATTTGTCCGACTCGGATTGGGTTCAGGTGACGATTCAAGATAACAGCCATGGAATCCCGACGGATCATCTTCAAAAGATCTTTGAGCCTTTTTTCACCACCAAAGGTCCAGGCCAGGGAACCGGGCTCGGGTTGCCGATCTCACAGGATATTGTTCGCCGTCATGGCGGGACGATTACCGTGGAAAGCAAGTTAAATGAGGGAAGCCGGTTCGTCGTGCAGCTTCCCCTGAAGAAGAGAGGATAACCATGCCGGCTGCTCCCCATATTCTTGTCGTGGATGATGATGCGGTTGCGGCGGAGCTGCTGACCGAAGTCCTGACGAAGGAAGGATATCGGGTTGAAACGACCACGGACGGGTCGGAAGCCATCCGAATAGGTGAACAGACCGCTTTTGATATGGTGATTACGGATCTCAAGATGGGGGAGGTCGGGGGTCTGGACGTGGTCAGGGCCATCAAGCGAAGGAGCCCCGAGACCCTCCTGCTCGTCATCACGGCCTTCGGCTCGTTCGAAACAACGATCGAGGCGATTCAGAACGGCGCGTATGACTATATCAGCAAGCCGTTTAAAATAGATGATATTAAAGCAACGGTTCGGCGGGCACTGGAACAGCAGCGCCTGATTCGGGAGAACCGGATGATTCTCCCTCCCGAGACGGCGGACGATCTCCCACTGGATGCCGTCATCGGCAACAGCCCTAAGATGTTGGAGGTCTACAAACTGGTGGCCCGCGTGGCCAACACCGATGCCACGGTCCTGATTCAGGGCGAGAGCGGGACCGGCAAAGAGCTGATCGCCAAGGCGATCCACGATCACAGTCGCCGGGCCGGAAAACCCTATCTGGCCGTGAACTGCGCCGCCCTTCCGGAAGGTCTTCTCGAAAGCGAGTTGTTCGGCTACACGAAGGGGGCTTTCACCGGCGCTTGGACGAGCAAGAAAGGGTTAGTTCAGGAGGCGGATGGAGGCACCTGCTTTTTAGACGAGGTCGGAGACATCACGCCTTCTCTTCAGGCATCTGGCCGCCACCAACAAGGACTTGGCGACCCTGGTCAAAGCCGGGCGCTTCCGGGAGGACGCCTTCTACCGCCTTCACGTCGTGACGATCAACCTGCCTTCCCTTCGGGAGCACCCTGAAGACATTCCGCTCTTGGCGAACCATTTCATCAAAAAATCCAGTCAACGCTCTAAGAAGGCCGTCTCCGGTATTTCCAAAGAGGCGATGGAGGTGTTGATTCGATATCACTGGCCGGGGAATATCCGGCAACTGGAAAACGTCATCGAGCGAGCCGTTGCACTCACAACGAACACCGTTCTGTTGCCCTCCGATATCTCGGAAGATTTACATCAGGAAGAGGCTGCCGGTTTCTCAACTCCCTCCAAAACCCTTTTCACACTGGAAGAGATGAAGCGACAATACATCGAACAGATCTTGGAACAAACGAGCGGAAATCAAAGCAAGGCGGCTGAGGTTCTTGGAATCAATCGCAAGACGCTTGCCCGGTTAAGCAAGCGCTGGGAACACAAGGACGAGAGTTCCTGACTGGGACAAGAAGTCCCACCTTGAAAGACAGAAAGTCCCGTCCCGAAGGTTACCATCATCCTCCTCATCCATCGTAATCGAATAAAACACACACTTACCTCGAAATCTGTGTTGGCATACGAATTGCTATTACACATTTACGGCCCTGGGAATGATCCCTTAGAAACCAGGTCGCTCGGCCATCCGGCTCTCCCAACATATGAAACTGAGGTGTCGTGGTTAAAAAAACCGTTTTTTGCGATTTTGACGGAACGATCACACAGGACGATACGACAGACGCTGTTCTCGAATCTTTTGCATTGCCCGAATACAGAGTCTGGGAACATAAGTGGGAAGAGGGACTCATCACGGCCCGCGAATGCATGGAGCAACAGGCCCGATTGATCCGCTGCAGTCCCGAAACGCTTCGCTCTTTTCTGGCCCATGCCTGGATCGATCCTGGAATCTACGTTTTGGAAAGAGAGTGCGTCCGGAACGGCGCATCGCTGGTCATTGTGAGCGACGGGATCGATTTTCTGATGGAAGAGGTTTTACGCGCCCGAGGTCTGGACCATGTTCCCCATTACTCAAATCGGCTCAACTGGGATCAGGACGGACGGCCGTTTCTGACATTTCCTTACGGCGGGCCCGATTGTGAAGGAGGCTGCGGGGTCTGTAAATGTCGGCTGCTGGAGCAGGGGCGTCTTCCCGAAGTCCGCACGGTTTATATCGGGGATGGTCTTTCAGACCGATGCGTGGTTCATCGCGCGGACCAGGTATTCGCCAAGAATCGGCTTCGCGAGTATTGTCTCGCGAAAGGGATTATTCACGACTCCTTTGAGACGCTGACCGAGGTGGCCCTCTCGCTGTTCCAAAGGACATCCGCATTGAATCATGGGGTGAGGGGGAACCGATGAAATCACGTCTTGAGGAAAGTGAGCTTCGACGGCTGGAGGAAAAATACTGCTCGTACGGCGACACGGTTCACTACGCATCGAGGCCGAAGTTTTTTAAAGCCGCGGAGGGAAGTTTCCTCTACGACCGCGAGTCGCAACCCTTTCTTGACCTTCAGATGTGGTATTCGGCTGTCAATTTCGGATACCGGAACAAGAATATCAGCCAGCGTTTGAAAGAACAGATCGACATCCTTCCGCAACTGGCCTGTCAATATCTGCATGAAGACAAAGTCTTGCTGGCGGCCGAATTGGCCCGGGAATGTAAACGGGCGTTTGATCGGGAGGGCCGGGTTCAGCTCAACGTGGGTGGTTCCCAGGCGATCGAGGATTCGATGAAATTGGTCCGCAACGCGACCGGGAAGAGTCTCTTCATGGCCTTCATGGGGGGGTATCACGGAAGAACCTTGGGAGCCTCCGAGATTACTTCCAGTTACCGGTACCGTCGTCGTTACGGACATTTTTCGAATCGAGCCCATTTCGTTCCGTTTCCCTACTGTTTTCGATGTCCGTATGGAAAGAAGTTGGAAAGCTGCGACTATTATTGCGTCCGGCAATTTGAGAAACTGTTTGAGACCGAATACCAGTCCTTCTGGGATTCCAAAGTCGAAGAGCCCGAGTTCGTCGCTTTTTATGTGGAAGCGGTCCAAGGTACCGGCGGTTATGTCATTCCGCCGCCCGAATATTTCCCGCGCCTGTCAAAGATCCTCGATGATCGAAAGATCCTCATGGTGGACGATGAGATTCAGATGGGTTTTTTCCGAACGGGGAAGTTTTGGGCCATCGAGCATTTCGGTGTCAAGCCCAACATCGTGGTGTTTGGAAAAGCGATGACCAACGGGTTGAATCCGATTTCGGGGCTTTGGGCCGAAGAGCCGTTGATCTCTCCGGAGAAGTTTCCGCCCGGATCGACCCATTCCACCTTTTCCTCGAACCCGCTCGGAACGGCCGCGGCGCTGGCCACCTTCGAATGGATCCGAAACCAAAATTATGAAAAGACCGTGACCGAGAATGGGGCCTACTTTCTGTCGCGGCTCGAGGAATTAAAAACAAGGCATCGGACGATCGGGGATGTCGCCGGGCTGGGCCTTGCCCTTCGGATCGAGGTGACCCAGCCCGACCGATACACTCCAAACAAGCCGTTGGTGGACCGGATCTTTGAAGCCGGGCTCGAAGGCGGGATTCCGACCTCCAAAGGCCCGATGGGCCTGGTCCTGGATGTCGGCGGATATTATAAAAACGTCTTTACCCTGGCCCCTTCGCTCGAAATCAGCCGTGAAGAAATCGACCTGGCTGTTGAGATGCTGGACTTCCTGTTCAAGAAATATAGCGGAGACACGATCGGATGAAACATCCTTTTGAAACAAGCGAGGCGCTTCCGGCCAAGATGCCGGGGGCCCGCCGCACCGATATTTTCATTCCGGCTCAATCCTCCACGCTGGTTTATCTCATTCATGGGGTGACGGGAACTCCGTTGGAAATGAAATATCTTGCGCGGAAGTTATCCAAACAAGGCTGGGATGTCTATCTCCCGACGCTGCCCGGACATTGTTTGAAGCTGAGAGACATGGTTCGGTCTAACGAGGAAGATTGGTTGCGACACGTTCGGACCCAACTGGCTTTTTGCCATGGATATTATCAACGCCTTATCGTCGGCGGTTTGAGCGCGGGAGCACTTTTAGCGCTGGATGCTTCGACCACGGTTCCATTGGATGGAGTGGTCGCTCTCTCACCCACCTTCTTTTACGACGGTTGGAATGCTCCGTGGACGTTGAGGCTTCTTCCGTTCGGAATCAAACGGCTTCCGACGTTCTTGCAGTATCTTTTCTTTCATCTTGACGGGCCTCCCTACGGAATCAAAGAGCCGGCCCTGCAGAGCCGGATCCGTGAGGCGTACCATCCTTGGTATCGTCTGCGGGCCTTCCTGCGCCGCTTTAGGTCGAGAACGTCTCAGGAACCCCAGCGGAGCAACTCGACCGAGGCGGTCGGATATCCTATTTACTCTCTTAAAACCATGGCGGATCTGGATCGACTTTATGGGAAGGTGAAAGGGACGCTTCATCGTGTCGCAGCCCCCACCTTGATCCTTCAGTCTCTGGAGGATGATTTCACCAGTCCACGGAACTCCGAACTGGTTTATGACACGATCCGCTCATCCGTAAAAAAACTGGTGCTTCTGGATGATTGTTATCATGTGATCACGATCGATAAACAGAGAAATCTCGTTGCGGAGGAGGTTTCGAAATTCATCGAATCGTGCGTCGGATCACTCGAAGATTCGGAATTGCCAGCGCTGAGGAGTTAGAAAATGGAAAGGGCGTTCCGACGAGTTGTTCTGACCGGCCTGGGTGTGATTTCTCCCATCGGCTCGGGAAAAGAGGTCTTTTGGTCCAATCTTTTGGAAGGGAAGTCGGGGACACGAACCATTCAAGATTTTGATGTCTCTTCCTATCCAAGTCAAATCGGCGGGGAGGTTCTTGATTTCCATCCGGAGAATTACATCCCGGTTCAGAAGATCCCGAAGATGGCCACGGCTGTCCAGTACGCTATGGGGGCGGCGAAAATGGCGATCGCGGATGCGCAAATGGATTTTTCCCAACTCGATCGATCCCGAGTGGGAGTTGTAATCGGGACAGGGTTAGGTGGGATGGGGATCTTTGAAGCCCAGTTGCGAACATTATTCGAAACCAACAACCCACGCAGAGTCCATCCGCTGTCGGTTCCCATGGGCACGGCCAATGCGGCCGCAGCCGAGATTGCGATCTCATTCGGTCTGAAAGGTCCCAATATCACGATTTCCACCGCATGTTCGTCGGGAGCGAACGCCATCGGGCATGGATTGGACCTCCTGCGATGGGGAAAGGCCGACGTCATTCTTGCCGGTGGAACGGAAGCATGTCTCCTGCCCGGGATACTTGCGGCGTTTTGCTCGTTGCGAACCCTTTCGGTTCGAAACGAGGCCCCGGATCGGGCGAGCCGGCCGTTTGACAAAAACCGGGACGGTTTTGTGATGGGAGAGGGGGCCGGGATCGTCGTCATGGAAACCGTAGAGGCCGCCCGGAGGAGGGGGGCCGTGATTTATGCGGAAGTGGTCGGCTACAGTTGTGCCTGTGAGGCGTCGCACATGGTCAGCCCCGACATCACCGGGACGGAACAGGCACGGGCGATCAGCCTGGCGCTGCAGGATGGCGGAATTGCTCCTTCGGAGGTCGATTACATCAATACCCATGGCACCTCCACGCTGTTAAACGACGTCGTTGAAACACGGGCGATCAAGATGGTGTTCGGGCCGCATGCCCATGACATCTCGATGAACTCCACCAAGTCGATGATCGGTCATACCATCGGCGCGGCCGGGGCGATCGAAGCCATTGTCTGCGCACTGACGCTGCAGCGGGCTATAATCCATCCGACCATCAATTCCGAGATGCCCGACCCGGAATGCGATTTGGACTACACCCCGAATAAAGCACGAGAGAGGAAGGTGCGAGTGGCCTTATCGAATTCCTTCGGCTTTGGAAGCAATAATGCCTGTTTAGTGATGAAGACTTTTTCTTAACAGAGAGGGAAACATGGAATCCACTGAGTTGATTGAAGAACGGATTAGAACCCGGCTGGTCAAAAAATTTCAAAAACCCGTAACGGGGATTACAAAAGAATCGAGACTCATCCAAGATCTCGGGTTGGATTCGCTCGACACCTTCGAACTCTTATTTGAGGTCGAGGCCGAATTTAATATCACCATTCCCACCGCAGACGCCATGCGGTTTGTGAAGGTTCAGGACGTGGTGGACTACGTTCAGAGCAAAACCAAGTCCGGTTAGGCATGATGCACGAACCCGTCCGGTCTTTCAGCCAGAGCATTGATACGGATCTGAGCGCCGGCTCCTCCCGTTCGGGTTATTTAAACCTTCTCGAGCCCGCTTCACTGATCGAGGCGTTTTTAAAGGATCCGCCGGTCGGATTCACCTCGATGGGAATCCGGTCTTCCGATCACGTCACTCCGGCTTTCTTGACCTCCTTTGACCTTTTGACCACGCTGGACCCGCCCGTCAAGCGGGTCGTAAAACCGATCCTCGGCTTTTTACGGCTTGACCGCCTTCTGAAACCGCGGACCCTTTTTATCGGGACGACCGTGTCCGAATATCTGCTTTATCCTTCATTCGGCGATCCTATGACATGGATTTCGGATCTGCTGAAAGAGGCAGGAGAGCAAAACGTCCCGTTCCTGATCCTGAAAGATATCCCTTCGAACTCTCCGCTCTTGACGCCGGATGAAAATAAGACGGCGGATGAGCTCCGGGAACATTGCCAGCGGACGGGGTTTCAAGTCTTGGCCGGGCAGGCCCTGGCCTACGTTCCGATCGACTTTAGTTCGATCGACGAGTATCTCCGGCGGTTGTCCGCCTCGAGACGGAAGGACATCCGCCGAAAACTGCGGACGCGTTCTCAAGTCGAGGTCGAAGAGATCCCTCTCGGGAACCCGGTCTTTTCCGATGAGGCCTTTGTTCGACAACTCTTCGGTCTGTATTTGAACGTTTACCGACAAAGTGCGATTCATTTCGACCAGTTGTCCTTCCCGTTTTTCGGCTCCATGCTTCGGAATCGCGCGGACCCCGGGGTCGTTTTCGTCTACCGTGACCGGAAAAAAATCATCGGATACAATCTCTGCTTTGTCTATCGCGATAATCTTATCGACAAGTATATCGGGTTGGTCTATCCGGATGCGCGCGAACTGAATCTCTATTTTCTGAGCTGGGTTTATAATCTGGAATATGCGATCAAACATCGCCTGAACTATTATGTCGCCGGATGGACCGATCCTGAGGTGAAAGTGTCCTTGGGTGCGGAATTGGCCTTCACGCAGCATGCGGTTTATCTGAGAAATCCCGTTCTTCGAGCGGCCCTGAAACGGTTGAAACGATTTTTTGAGAGCGATCAAAACTGGGCCGCGCAAAAACGGAAACCATCCATTGATAAAGAAGCGGCAGGCGGTGCGGGATGACCCTCACGGCAACCCTCCTCTGGGCGGGCAATATCATTTTTGATACGATGGGTCAGCTTTCATTCAAAGCGGCAGCGACCGCGGCGCATGACCTCGATGGGTTGACGCGTTGGCGCGGGATGTTGAAGGACAAATGGATTTGGCTCGGCGCGGCCGCGTTCGGGCTGGAGTTTTTGCTCTGGCTGGCCTTCCTTTCTCTGGTGCCGTTGTCTCAGGCGGTTCTGGTCGGGAGCGTCAACATCCTCGCGATCCTCATCGGGGGACGGCTGTTTTTCGGCGAGATGCTGACCGGCCGCCGGGTGGCCGCGTCGCTGCTGGTTGCGACGGGAGTGGCCTTGGTCGGGTGGGGATGACGCCATGCGCCGGTTCTACCTAATCGGTTTTATCATTCTGATGGTCTTCGATACCACCGGGCAAATCGGATTTAAATTTGCGGCCGTCGAGACCGCTCCGGCGACCTTCGACCCGGCATGGCTTCAACGGATCTTTGTCGAAAAATGGATTTATATGGCGATCGTCGGTTACATCGGTGCCTTCTTTACCTGGATGACGCTGCTCAAGCATGCGCCGATCGGGCCGGCCTTCGCCGCCTCTCATCTCGAGATCATCGCCGTTCTGATCATTTCGGTCTCATTTCTGGGGGAGACCTTGTCCGGCGGGCAGATCCTCGGAAGCCTCTTTGTGTTAAGCGGGATCGGCTTGCTGACGCCCCGGAGAGAGAGGGAGCATTCGGAGAAAGCGGAACGAAGGCGGTGGCGTGAACTTCCTCCCACGGCCGGTTTGCCGTTGCGCTGGCGTGATTTCCTTCCAATGCGCGACGGGCTCGATTTTGAGGCCGCGCTGGCCGGATTCCTGAAGGTGCCGGCCGTTCAGGTGGAGTGTTCCGGCACCGCTTGTTTCTTGATCGCGTTGGAAACCCTGAAGCGGCTCAGCGCCCGACGGACGGTCATCATCCCGGCGTATACCTGTCCGCTGGTCCCGTTGGCCGTCGCACAGGCCGGGCTCCGCGTTCGGCTGTGCGACACGCGCAAAGATCGATTCGATTTCGACGCCGACGCGCTTTCGGCCTCATGCGACTCCGATACGCTCTGCATCGTCCCGACCCATCTGGGCGGATTGACGGCCGACCTTGCCCCGGTGCTGGAGATCGCACAACGCATCGGCGCCTACGTTGTGGAAGACGCGGCGCAGGCGCTGGGCGCCACCTGGCAGGGCCGTTCCGTCGGAACGATCGGGGATATCGGTTTTTACAGTTTGGCCCGCGGCAAGGGTTTGACGCTTTACGAAGGGGGCGTCCTCGTGGCGCGCGATGAGCCGTTGCGAACGGCACTCGCGGAAACCGCCCGCGGACTCATTCCCGTCCGGCCGTTTACGGAAGGAATCCGGCAGGTTCAGCTGATCGGGTATCGACTCGGATACCATCCGGTCGGCTTACGTCTGACCTACGGGCTTCCGCTGCGTTACTGGTTGAAAAAAGGCGATCCCATGCGTGCGGTGGGAGATACCTTCAGTCAGGATATCCCTCTGCACCGTATGGGCGCCTGGCGCAAGAGGATCGGTGCGTCCGCATTGCAACGCCTCCCGGCGGCCCTGATGGAAAATGCGGAGCGAGGCCGTCGGCGCGCCAAGAACCTGGAAGGTGTTCACGGATTGCGGGTCATCAACGATTTATCCCGGAGCAACGGGACCTGGCCGTTCTTGATGGTATTGTTGGATACGAGGGAGGCCCGTGATCGGGCGCTCTCTCGCCTTTGGCCTTCGGGATTGGGCGTGACACGCCTCTTCATCCGCGATCTGACCGGGTATCCCGATTTACGGGAAATCGTGCCCGCGGTGCCGATGCCCAACGCGTCCTCCTTGGCGGAGCGCTGTCTGACAATCACGAACAGCGCCTGGCTCTCCGAAGCCGAGTTTTCCGATATCGATGAAACCCTTGCGGACACGATCTCTAACCCGTCGATAAGGCCGAAATCAATTGTACGTTCACGGTCTGGTGCCGGCTTTGATGTCGATCCAGATCGGGAGGGGGCGAGGAAGACTGGCCGTCGAGCCGACTTAAAAGTTTCTTCCACAGTTGTCGATAGGGATAAAACGAGATCTCGCCGGTGACGTCGGCGGCGAGAAGATGCGGTTTTAAGAATCGTACGGCCTCGATGAGGTTTTCTTCCGTCAAGACGCCTTGGTCCCAATTGGTTCGGACGGTCGGCGGGGAGAGCACATCTTTATCGATGGACAAATAGACCGGATTGGGGTCGGTTTTTAGGATATGGTCTTGGATCAGTTTCGAGAGATGGTTTTGCTCTTCCCTGCAGTCTTTGATTCCGGAAAGACCGAGTCGGCGGGCCAGTGTCGGGACGGGTGAAAGACAGAAATAGAAAAGCTTTCCGGAATAGAGGGGGATCAAGTAATTTTCGAATAGATGAAATCCCCGGATGTCATCGGATGTGATTCCGATGACGGTCACCCGGGAGACAAACGGCAGTCGAGAGACGTGATGGACCCAGGACCCGCAATGGATGCCCCAGGGAAAACGCATGTTGTCGGGATGGTTGTCGAAGACGATGACCTGGAACGGACCCTTTGACCGCATTCGTTTAATCATCAGATAGCTGACGTGATGAAAATCTCCGCTTCCCAAGAAGGCCACGCGGGGGAGACCGACGTTTTGCCGGTTCAGAACGGCATCCAAATGATCCAGGTCGGCGAGAGAACAGCCGTAGCGGATCAGCCCTTGCCAGTCGTTGAGCGGAATGATGCAAGCGCCGGGGAGCGGTTTGACGGAGTGATCGAAATCAAGAACAATGGGTTCCTTCATGATGGGTCTTAAAGCCGTTGCGGCCCGCTGGGTTGATAGACTATCCGAATTGGGATGAAGAGTCAAAATAAAAAGGATGGATTCTTTGAAAGGCGCCGGCTGGATTCTGGTTTTTTTGCTCACAGGCTTCATCCTGACGCCTCACGAGGGTGAGGGGGCGCCGAGTCCTTACTTTGGATATTCGGACGAAGAGGCTTTATCGGATTCCGGCAGAAACGCCGAGCCTGAAAATCTTCAGACCGCGCTGTTGGGAGGAGAATGGATCGGGAGTCGGAACGGAGCAAATCGTCAACGGGTGTTGCTTCTCTCCTGGCAAAGCGATTTTATTTTAAAGTCGCCCACCTCTTTCATGAATATCGCGGTCGAGACCGACGGCGGCCGATTGACCCTCGAATTTCCCGAAGCGGTCAACCCGTATATTGCTTTGATTGCGGAGTATCCTTATTTTTATCGGCTCTCGGATGAAACGGATCAACTGACCATGACCCGGTTTCGAGGTCTGGGAGCGGGAGCGGGGATCATGAAAAGGACGCGCGAATTGAATGTTCGTCTTGGTGCGGAGCGGGTTTCCGGAAAACTTGATGGTGACGTTAAAGAATCGGGGCGGAAAATGATGGAGTTCGTTCAGATCGAGCAAGACCGAACTCGGAGGACGAAGTTGGACGAACCCACGGAAGGGACCCGGCTGTTTGCCTCCCTCTCCACGGGCCAGTTTAGAGGATTCAGATCTGAGCCGGGAAAAACAGTCGTGACAGTCCAGGGAGCGGAAGAGTGGTATCATCCGCTATCCGAGACGATGACCTTCGGGTTGATTGCGCGCGAAGGGAGCGATTCCCGCTCCGGAAGATTCTGGAAAACGACCCTCGGATCTTTTCAGGAAGACGGCTTCAACGTTCCCTTGCCGGGCTACCTCTATCAGCAGTTCGCGGCGAAGGAGTTTATCGAGGGAGAAGCGGGGTTCGGATTCCGGCCGACGCCGGATTGGAGCCTTTATTTGAGGTATAACGCCGCGGGAGGTTGGAGCCCGCATCTGTTTGCCTCGGTCTCGGCGGGGGCGACCTATCTTCTTTTTCACAAACTCCCGCTGAATCTCCAAGGGGCCTGGGGCTTTTCCCCTTCCGGCGCGGCGGAGGTTTTGGGCGGAACGGCGCTTCAATGGTAACGGATCTCTCGTCGATCGGAATGCATCGTACAACGACCCCTCGACCGATCGTTGATCCGAATCGGAACCCGGCGATCCCGATGAGCGACCGGGCCGTCGTCTCTGCGCTTTTTGGGGTGATCGCGCTCTTGCGCATCGTCTATGCCTTCCGCTATCGCATCGATTCGGACGAGCCGCAACACCTGCACGTGGTCTGGGGTTGGACGCAAGGCCTTCTCCCATACCGTGATCTCTTCGATAATCATACGCCCCTCTTCCACATGCTCTTTGCGCCGTTCCTGGCCGTCTTGGGCGAACGGCCCGATATCCTGTTTCTGATGCGTTTGGCCATGGTCCCGCTCGGTATCGTCATCCTCTGGAGCACCTACGCGATCGGTCGGGAACTTTTCTCGAGCCGCGTCGGTCTTTGGGCCGCTGCGCTGACCGGATTCGTCCCAAGTTTTTTTCTTGAATCCCTTGAATTCCGAACCGATGTTCTCTGGAGCGCGTTTTGGTTTATGGCGCTTGCGGTGCTTGTCAAGGGACGCCTCACAGGGGGGCGCAGCTTCATCATCGGCGTCCTACTCGGCGGCGCCCTGAGCGTTTCGATGAAGACGGTCCTGCTGCTGGTCGTCCTGGGCATGGCCGTCCTGGGAGCGATCGCTCTGACCGCGGAATGCCGCTCGCGCTCCGCCCTTTCACGGCTGGGTCTCTATATGTCAGCGGCGCTTGTCGGATTGCTGTCGGTCCCTCTATCCTTGACGATTTTCTTCGTGGTCCATGGGGCATGGACGCCGTTTTTCTATGGAATCGTGCAGCACAATGTCCTTAACCTTCCGGGACTGAGTCCCTGGCAGAAGCATCCTTGGCGGGTGATTCTCTCGCCGGCGACGGTCTTGCTGCTGTGCTGGGCGGCTTGGGCCGTCGCACGACGAGCGCCGAACGCCGGCATCGGGGCCCGGCGGGTCGTCATTTTCCTTGCGGCCGGGTTGTACTTCTTGGCGGTGCACACCGTCTGGCCGATGTTCACGGCGCAGGACCATCTTCCCTTTTATCCCCTTTTCGTCATTCTGCTGACGCCGTCGATCCTCGCCGTTCCCTATTTCCTGATCCCTCGAGGGAGAGCCATCCTCTCGAGCCGTCCGCTGTTTGACGTTTTGTCTCCTGTCATTGTTGCGGTTGCGGAAGTCGGTTTTCTGTTGACGGCCGTGCCCCTGCGGCACGACGGCGGAGACAATGAAGCGGCCTTGCTCACGGACGTGCTGCGGCTGACCCGACCCGGTGATCCCGTCATGGATCTCAAGGGCGAGACGGTCTTTCGCCCGCGTCCGTTCTATTACGTTCTTGAAACGATCACCAAGGAACGGATGCGGCGAGGGCTCATCGCCGACGACATCCCCGAGCGTCTGATCGCAACCCGCACCTGCGTCGCAATCGCGGAGACCGGATTGTTTCCGCCCCGGGCCCGCGCGTTCCTTCAAGAAAACTACGTTTCGGTCGGACGTCTCCGCGTGGCCGGGCGGCTTTTCGCTTCGCCGGTGAAGGACGGATCGCGGCTGGTTCCGTTTGAGATCCAAATCCCTGCCCGGTACGCGATGGTTTCCGAAAGCGGCAACGCTTCGGGTCGGCTGGACGGCCGTTTATACAACGGCCCGCGTTTTCTTGAGGCCGGGCATCATGAGTTCCTTCCGTCCTCCGGGACCGGGCCGATCGCGCTGATCTGGGCGCAGGCCGTGGAGAGAGGCTACTCGCCGTTCGCGCCGCAAAGCAGGTCTCTATGAGAACCTGGATGAAATTCGGCGACTGGCGACAGGTGATGATCCTTGCGCCCCATCCCGACGACGAGACATTGGCCGCCGGCGGGCTCTTGCAGCAGGCGACGGCGGAGGGCGCGGAGGTCCGTGTGATCTTCGCGACCGATGGAGACAACAACCCCTGGCCCCAGCGCGTGATTGAGCGCCGGTGGCGGATCGGGGCCGAAGACCGCGCCCGTTGGGGGGCACGACGCCGCGATGAGGCCGTTTCGGCGCTCACCGCTCTCGGCATCCCCGCGGCCAGCGCGATTTTCCTCCACTATCCCGATCAGGGGTTGACCTCGCTCTTGCTGAGCGGCGACGAAAAGCCCGTGATCGCTCTAACCGAGGCGATCGCGGCCTGGCGCCCGACGCTTCTGGTCATGCCGTCCGAGCTCGATCTCCATCCGGACCATAGCGCGCTCGCGTTGATGGTTCGTTTTGCGCTCGCACGCCTCGACCCCGATCAACGTCGCTTTACGACGATCCGTTACCTCATCCACGGTCCTCATCCGCCGCCGGCGAACCGGGACTGGCGTGCGTTTCCGTTGTCCGTCTCCGAACAAACACGGAAACGCGAAGCGATCCTCCGCTATGCCAGCCAGCTCGTGCTGAGTCGACGAAGATTTCTCGCCTTCGCGGGAGACCGCGAGCGATTCATGATCTCGGCCGGTCCGGTCGAGCGCGACGACCATCCGGTGCGCCCGGTCATGATGGAGGACGAAACGCTGCGTTTCCAGTGGGCGATGCGGAAGCGGCCGATCGCCCTCGGCCGCGCGACACTCTACATCGCCGGGGAGAATCTTTCCGGAGGCGCTCTCCGATTGTCGATCGCGCTTCCCCGGCGCCCGGTCGAGACGGTCGACGTGCACGATGCCGTCGACGGGAAAGTGATCGGGCGGGCCCGCCTCTACGGTCACAGGAGGCGGGGCGAGATTCGGCTTCCTCTTTCCATGCTTCCTCCTATGGAGAAGATCTTCGTCAAACTGGAGCGCCGATTCGGGTTCTTCGATGAGGCCGGATGGCGCGAGATTCCGATCGGTCTGCCGTACGACCGTAAAATCCCCGTCTCGGCTGTCGATCGGAAGGCGGTTCGGAAAGAGCCGGTCGTTTGTTGCGTGGTTCCCTGTTACAATCTCGCTGCGTTTTGCGGAGATATCGTGCGCGAGGCGGCCGCTCACGCCGATTACGTGATCGCGGTGGACGATGGTTCGACCGATGGAACGGGGGAGATTCTTCGCACGATCGCGGCCGAGAGCGGAGGCCGCGTCCATCGGATTTCCTTCTCAACTAACCGGGGAAAGGGCGTCGCCCTCCTCGAAGCCTTCCAGTACGCCATTGAGAAACGGCCGTTTGACGTGCTGATCACGATCGACGGCGACGGCCAGCATCGTCCGGCCGACATTCCACGCCTTGTGCGCGCATGGAGAGAGGAAGGCGCGGCCTTGGTGATCGGCGAGCGGGTCCGGTTCGGGATGATGCCCCTTCGGAGCCGCGTCGGCAACACCGTCACGAGCGCGTTGCTGCGAAAGATCCATCCCGAGTGTCCCCGTGACACTCAGTCCGGTTTCCGGGCACTGGATCGAGGCTTTGTTTCGGATGTCGTGCGTCTTGTCCAGGGCCGGCGTTATGAAACCGAGCTGCAGGTGCTTCTGCTTGCGCTGGGTTATCACCGGCCGATTCGGACCGTCCCGATCCAAACCCTCTATCTGAACGGCAACCGCTCGTCGCACTTCCGCCCGATTCGGGATTCGCTGCGGATTTATTGGATGCTCTTGACCTGGCGCCTTCCCGTCCCCGATGGCGACCCGTGTTCGGACAAGGCGGGTTAGAAAGCCGATTCAACTCGCGCGGGATGGGGAACTACTTAATGACCTCCCCATTCCACTTCTTCATGCCGCCCTTAAGATTAGAAACATCGTTATAACCGTTCTTGACGAGCAGTCGGCCGAGTTCATCGCCCATCGGCCCGCCGTGGCAAACAAAGACGATGCGATCCTTCGGGGCGAGCTCTTTGACGATCCTGGACTTGGCCGTGTCATAGGGGATATTGACGGCCCCCTTGATATGACCTTTCGAAAACAGTTCGGGCTCCCTCACATCGACAATCACAAGGCTTTTGCCGTCGGACATCATCGCCTCCAACCCCTTGCCTTCAATCGTCTTAAGGCCGCCCGCGACGGACAAAGAAACGGTTAATGCTGTTCCGATCAATACAAACAACCCGACAAATAAAACGTTCTTCATGATAAGCACCTCCATTTGAGTATCGAGATAATATCATTGGTGGTCCCAGCGGGATTCGAACCCGCGTTTTCGCCTTGAGAGGGCGACGTCCTAGGCCGGGCTAGACGATAGGACCCGATCCATGATTCAGAAGGGGATATGTTAAAATTCTAAGGAGTCATCGCAAGCCCGAACATCCGAGGGAAGACAGTTCCGATGAGGTAGCCCAAAAGTCCGGAGCCGGTTCCGATCACCATCACCTCTATGCCGGCCCTGAGGGGATTTCTTCCGATGACTCGCGCCTTGATCAGTCCCACCACAAACAGTGCTGCGACTGTAACCGCGATCGAGACCCAGATCACCGGAGAGGTCCCGATGAACAGATAGGGGATGAGCGGGACGATCGCTCCCAACAGAAACGAGACGCCCATCGTGAGGGCGTCTTTGGTCGGGTCGGCCAAGGTTTCCAGCGAGAGTCCGAGCTCTTTCTCGACCAGCGTCTTAAGCCACAATTTTCGGTCGGATGCGATGCGTTCGGCCATGCGTTCGGCTTCCTCCATCGTCAAGCCGTCCTGCCGATAGAGCTCGATCAACTCGGCCATCTCCTCTTCGGGATTGGACTCCAATTCCTTCGCCTCTTTTTCGATTTCGGCCGCATGCAACTCCTTCTCGGCCTTGGACGAGAGGTAGCTGCCGGTGCCCATTGAGATCATTCCGGCCAGCGCCGACGTCAATCCGGCCACAAAGACGATCGGCCGGTGGGAGGTGGCGGCCATGACGGACGAGGCGACCGCGACGGTCGAGACGAGGCCGTCCTGCATTCCGAAAACCACCTCGCGGATGCGCTCGAGCGTCGCGATCCGTCCCTTTTCTTCCTTGACTTCAGGCACGGCCTGACGGTTTTCGGTCGCCGGGCGCGATGCAGCAACGACTTCCGCTTTAACCTTGGGCTGTAAAGGGGCGGCCGTCTGCGGCGGCGCGCCCAATTTCTTCTCGAGCTCTTTTAGGGCGTCGGTAAAAAGTCCGAGGTGATAATGCTCCCGGTTCATGGCCAGACGAAACGTATCGGCCGCGTCCGATCGGCTTTCCTCCAGCGCTTCTTGAATCATCTTGGGATACATCCGGGCGGTCTCAAACCGCTCCGACTCGACGACGAAACGAAGGTTGTCCAGCGTGGATTTGACCTGCCCGACCACTTTGAGATGACTGATCGCATGGGCCGTCTCGGCCCCGGCCACTTCGAGGAAAAGCTGGGCCACCTCCGGATGGTTTTCCTCCATGGCGCGAATGCCGAAGGCGGTGTAAACGCGGTTGGCCTTTGATTCTTCTAAAAAGGCCAGCCATAGGTTTCGTTGCGTCTTATTCATGATGACTTCTGTCCGGTGGACCCTTGAAAGAGCGAGGAATTATGACAGAGAATCATGGAGCGTGTCAAATGGATCTGTTGAGGTTTGAGGCTTGACAAAGACCGCCCCCGTTTCTTGATCGTTCTTCGAGAATATGCTATTCTGTCTGGGTTTTTACCGGCTGAGGTTTTAAGAATGGCGACAGAGAAAGACCGGGTCACAGAGAGTCTGCAGAAATATATCAAGAAAAGCCAATGGGATAAGGCGATCCAGGCCTTAGGTGACTTGGCGGTGATGGAGCCGAACAACGCCGTCCATCGGCTCCGTACGGGGGATTATTACCTGAAGCTGGGCCATTCCGAAAAAGCCGTGGCGGCGTATGGAGAGGCCGCGGAGGTTTTCGCAAAAGGCGGCTTCGTCGTCAAAGCGCTGGCTGCGTATAAAATGATCCTTCGGCTGGATCCGCAAAACGAGAATGCGCATGCCGAGATGCAGGGCCTTCACGTGCAGGCCCGCGAGCAGGCGGCGGCTTTCCATTCCTCCTTCATAACGGCCGACATCCCGCCGCCCGAAAGCGGGCCGCCGGTTTCGGTGCAGCCGGCCGAGGCCGTCGCTGTGACGCAAAGGGAGCCGGAACCGGAACAGAGCGTCCTCTCAAATGTCATCCCCCTGTTCTCAAGCCTGACGCCGGAAGAGTTCTCGGAAGTCGTGGAACGCATGATCCATCTCCAGTATCCGGCCGGCTATCGGATCGTGAAGGAAGGAGACCGAGGCGATTCGGTCTATCTCATCAGCCAGGGGACGGTTCAGGTGACGACCAAGGTCGGAAACCGGGAGATCCCTTTGTCCGAACTTAAGGACAACGATTTCTTCGGGGAGGTGGGTTTTCTGACGGGACGTCCGCGAACCGCGAGCGTGGTCACCCGGACCGATACCCAGGTCCTGGAGCTCCGGGGAGAGGACCTCAAGGCGATTATTCAAAAGTACCCGCGAGTCCGTGAGGTGCTGGAGGGTTTCTATAAATCGCGCATCAAAGACACCCTCTCGAAGGTCAGACACACGGGACCTTAGCCGTCATCGTGTAGAGTTACCCAGCGAGCAAGGCGAGCGGGAGGGGGAGGCTCCATCCGGCTTTGCCGGAAAGCGAGGATCGGGCTTGGCCCGTCCGAGCGAGGGGCGTGGGGGCATCGGAGGATACGAAGTACCGCACGGGCCCCTACATCAGATAGGCGGGGCGACGCAAGCTCCCATAATCGAGAAAGGAACGATCGGGGAATGAGGATCAAAGCGCTGGGCTGCTACGGGGCCGAATTTGTGACGACCGATGCCGAAGGGAAGACCACGATCTACAATACGTCCGGATTTCTAATCAACCGATCCGTGATCATTGATGCCGGAACGATTTCGACCTCGCTCAACCTAAGCGAACTGGTGCATCTCCGGCATGTGCTCCTGTCTCATATCCATTTTGACCATATCAAGGGGTTGCCGTTTCTGGCCGATACCGTTTTCGGAAAGCTTCCGGTTCCGATCGAGATCCACAGCCTGGACGAAATCCTGACCGGTCTGCATGAGCATCTTTTAAACGACACGGTCTGGCCGGATTTCACAAAACTTCCGAACGCCGATCAGCCCACCTTCCGACTGTCCGAGTTGAAGGAGGAATCGTCCCGGACGCTGGGCGATCTGAAGGTGATCCCGGTGCGCGTCAACCATATCGTTCCGACGGTCGGTTTCATTGTCGAGGATCCGACCGGGGCGGTGTTGTACAGCGGGGACACCCATGAAACCAAGCGGATCTGGGAGGTGGCCTCGAAGATCACCCGTCTAAAGGCGGCCATCATCGAGACCTCCTTTCCGAACGATCTGCACGGGTTGGCGGTCAAGAGCGGACACCTGACGCCGCGGCTCCTGGCGCAGGAGTTCGCCAAGATCGGGAGACCGGATATCCCGCTGTATGTCTATCATATGAAGCCGCAATACGTCGAACTCCTGACGGCCGAGATCAAGGCGCTGAAGATTCCAAACGTCCGGTTGTTGAGAGACGGCCAGACATTTACGGTATGAGGGGGAGCTGATTCGAGAGATGGTCTGGTTTAAAAAAGACAGATCGGGCGAGGGGAAGCGGTTCCGGATTCCCGAAGGCCTCTGGCAGAAGTGCGACAGTTGCAAAGAGGTGATCTACCGGAAGGAGATCGAGAAGAACGCCAAGGTCTGTCCCAAGTGCAACTATCACTTTCCGATTTCAGTTTCCGAGCGGATCGCGCTGATCTTAGATGAGGGCAGCTTCAAGGAATGGGATCGGGGGCTTTCTCCGATGGATCCGTTGAACTTCAAGGACTCGGTGCGGTACCGGGACCGGCTGAAGGTGGCTCAAGACAAGAGTCGTCGGCGGGACGCGATCGTCATCGGGGAAGGGACGATCAACCAGCGGCCCGTGATCCTGGGCGTGTTCGATTTCTCCTTCATGGGCGGCAGCATGGGTTCGGTCGTGGGCGAAAAGATCGTCCGGGCGGCCGAGAAGGCCTTGGACCGGCGCCGGCCGCTCATCCTGGTCAGCTCGTCCGGCGGGGCGCGGATGCAGGAGGGGATCCTTTCGCTGATGCAGATGGCGAAGACCTCGGCCGCCGCGGCGCGGCTGGGGCGGGCGAAGGTCCCGTTCTTCTCGATCCTGGCCGATCCCACCTTCGGCGGGGTTACGGCGAGCTTTGCGATGCTGGGCGACATCATTATCGCGGAGCCGAAGGCCCTCATCGGTTTTGCCGGCCCCCGCGTGATCGAGCAGACGATCAAACAACAGCTTCCGGAAGGATTTCAACGCTCCGAGTTCCTCCTGGATCACGGCATGGTCGATCTCGTCGTCGAGCGCAAAAAAATGAAGCAAACCCTGACGAAGCTTCTGACGTTTTTCAGTGCGTGATGCCACCGGCCTTACAAGCGACGCCGCATGACCCTCTCCTATTCAAAAACGATCAATTATCTCTACAGTCTGCAGCGGCACGGCATCAAACTGGGACTTGAAAACATTCGGCGTTTGATGACGGCCCTGGCCGAACCGCATCGGCGCTTTCGGTCCGTCCAGATCGCCGGGACCAACGGCAAAGGGTCGACCGCAGCCATGATCGCGGCCGTTCTTGAAGCGGCCGGTTACCGCACGGGCCTTTACACCTCGCCTCATCTCATCGATTTTACCGAACGGATCCGCGTGAACGGCGGGCCGATCCCCCCGGACGAGGCAGCCCGATTGACCGAGCGGCTGCGCGCCGCCGTGGCCGATCTCCCGTTGACTTTTTTCGAATTCACGACGGCCATGGCCTTTCAGTATTTTGCGGATTCCGGCGTGGATTTCGTCGTGGCTGAAGCGGGAATGGGCGGACGGTATGACGCCACCAACATCTTGACGCCGCTTGTCTCCGTCATCACCAATATTGATTTTGACCATCAGGCCTATCTCGGAGACACCCTGGAGATGATCGCGACCGAGAAGGCCGGGATCATCAAGCCGGGGATCCCGGTTGTCACGGCGGCCGACCGGCCGGAGGCCCTGAACGTGATCCGGGACGTTAGCCGGGAACGGAATGCCCCCTTGTATCGAGTCGGAGCCGAGGTGCGCGTGGCGGGAGTCTCACCGCAGCGGTTTCGATACGAGGGCATTCAGAGGTCGTTTGCGGATCTGAATTGCGCTCTTTTGGGCCGGCATCAACTGTTGAACGCGGCCTGCGCTCTGCCCGCACTGGAGCTCTTGGGGCGGCAGGAGGCCGACATCGGCGAGGCTTCGATCCGGCGAGGGTTAAAGACGGTTCGATGGGAAGGCCGGTTGGAGATCGTTTCGCCGGCCGATTCCGGGCCGACCGTCATTTTGGACGGGGCTCACAATCCCGCCGGGGCCCGGACCCTTCGGGTCTTCCTCGAGGAATCGCGACCGTCGCGCCCCGGCCGGCTGATTCTTGTGCTGGGAATACTGCGCGACAAGGATATCGACGGCATTTTGGCCGAGCTCGTTCCCCTGGCCGACGAGATGGTCGTGACGCGGCCGCAGCATGAACGGGCTTCGACGACGGAAGACCTGAAGCGTCGTCTTGAACGATATCCGGCGCGCGTGACGGTCCGAGAGCCCGTATCGGAGGCCGTTCGGTATGCCCGATCCGCGGCGGGAACCGAGGACCGGATCTGTGTGACGGGATCTCTCTATACCATCGGCGAGGCGCGATCCTATCTCAAGGGATCGGCGCAGCCTTCCACCCTAAGAGGATAAGTGCGGCGAGAAATTTTCCCGGGGAAGTCGCGATGACGGACCGCCTGCGGCGTACTCGATCGATATCCGTGACATCCGTCTTGTTGTTCTGTCTTTATTTCTCTCCTCCATCGCTTGCGCAGATGCCGCTTCGATTCTCCGACGGCTCGAAAAACAGCGAGGCGCCGATCGAGATCACGGCCGAACAGCTCCAGTACCTTAAAGACGAGGATCGCTACATCGCGGACGGTTCCGTGAGCATGATTCAAGGATCGGTCCATCTGACAGCCGATCATGTCGTACTGGACCATCAGACCGGTCTGGCCGAGGCCGACGGACATGCCGAGCTGCGGGATGCGGACGATACGCTTTCATCGGATCGGCTCCGGTTCAACCTCCGCACCAAAGACGGCACGGCCGCGCCGGGACGGCTCTTTGTCAAAAAGGAGAACTACACCCTCCATGCGGCGCAGATGGACAAGAGCGGGGAGGATCATTATGAATTAAAGACCTGGTCCGCCACGTCTTGCGATACGGCCGAAGGGGAAACTCCGCTCTGGAGGTTCCGCGGACGCACGGCCCGCGCGGACCTGGGCCGATACCTGACGGCCCGTGATGTGGTTTTCTACATCAAAGATATCCCGGTCTTGTACACGCCCTATTTTGTTCTCCCGATGAAGACGACGCGACAGAGCGGTTTTCTCGTCCCGCAACTGGGCTACAACACGGCGGACGGATTGAGGGTGAGACAGGACTTTTTCTGGGCGATCGGCCCGAGTGAGGATGCGACCTTGTCGCTGGACTATCGAAGCATCCGCGGGACCGGAACGGGCCTGGAATATCGTTATAAGCTCAGCCGGGAGTCCGAGGGGCAACTGCATTACACCTTCTTTGACGACCACATGACGGACAGCCGCCGGAGCGAAACGGAATTCCGGCACATCCAACGCTTCGGTCCCGACGTTCAGGCCCGGTTGAATATCCATCTCGTCAGCGACATCCATCAGTTTCGGGACTTAAGTACGGCGACATCGGATCGTGTCCGGCAGAGCCTGGAATCGACCTTCGTCGTTTTTCGTCGGTGGGACAACCAGGAGATCACCCTTCTCGCCCGCATGACGCGGGACTTGGTGACGTCAAGCAACACCACCCTTCAGCAATTGCCCCAACTGGGCTACACCCTGCGGGAATATCGTCTAAGAGATCTCCCCCTGTATGCCGGACTGGATGCGACGGCCGTCAACTTCTGGCGTGAAAAAGAGGACGAGGCGGCGGGGTTGATTCGCGCCCAACGCCTGGATGCCTTTCCGCGTGTTTGGACGAGACTGAACCTCGGCGGTCTCGTGATCACACCGCGCGCCGGCTACCGGGAGACCTGGTACAGCCGCAATCTTCAGTCCGACTCGCCGACGCAACGGGGCGTTGAGGTCCTGGACGTGGGCGCCAACATGCGCCTGTATCGAACATTCGAGACCTCCGGCTCCGGTCGGGCCGTCCATTCCCTTGAGCCGGCGCTGATTTATGAATACGTTCCTTTAATAGATCAAACCCGACTGCCCCATTTCGACGACGTGGATCAGCTTCCCCGAAAGAACGGCGTGACGTATTCGCTTACCAACCGCCTCGCCTGGGAAGACCGGGCCGATCCGGAAAAGCCGTCCGTGCGGGAATGGGTTTTTTGGAAACTCACGCAGAGTTACGACATCCATGCCAAACGGCTTGAGGACGGTCCCGGCCCGACGCGGCCGTTTTCGAACGTCCGGTCGGAGCTCGTCCTGCGTCCTTTTTCTCAAACGACCGCGGATCTGGACGTCTTTTATAATCTCTACCGCAATGAGACGGTCTCCTTTAATACCGATCTGCAAACGCGCCCGTTGCCGCCGTGGGCGGTCGGGGTCGGACAGCGCTACACCCGCGAGGGCGCGATCAACCCGAGGGGGGATATCTTCGACCCGTTGAATCCGTCGGACCGGACGTTTTGGTTCAGCGAACCGAGCCCTCTGCTCCGTTTTCTCACCGGAGACACGAAGATCGAGTTGCCGGGGAAAATCATCCTGTCTGCTCGCGCCTACTACGATGTTAAGGATAGGGCTTTTGCCGAGATCGACTACGGTTTAAAGTACATCGGCCAGTGCCTGGGGGTCGCGGTTTCTTATCAGCAACTCCCGGATCGGCATCAGTTCGGTTTCATGATCACCCTCCGGCCGTCCGAGCTCTCGCGAGCGACGTCTTTTGTTTTTTAAGGTCGAGATGCAGCCATGAATCCATGCGTCTTGACAGTTCTTCCTTACTTGAGTATCGTGGCACGATGGCGGTGAGATAAACGTTAGATCGACGGGGGGTTCGTCTTTCAATGGATCTAAAAGGCAAAGCGGTGCTGATTACGGGGGGCGCGCGGATCGGCCGGGCGGTTGCCGCCGCGTTGGCTCGGCGGGGCGCGGATGTCGCGATGACCTACCGCGCATCGAAAAAGAGCGCCGAAGAGGCCGTCACGTGTGCGCGGGATCTGGGCGTCCGCGGGCTCGCGATGCGGACCGACCTGACGAATGAGTCGGAATTGCGCAATGCGGTCGATAAGGTGGCCAAGTTTTTTGGGCGGCTTGATGTTCTGATCAATATGGCTTCGATCTACGAAAAGGCGGCTCTCAAGGCACTCGATTCCTCGGTCTGGAAGAAAAATATGGCGGCCAATCTGGAATGTGCTTATCTTCTCTCACTGCGCTGCGCGCCTATCATGAAACGGCGGGGCGGGGGCCGGATCATCCATTTTTCGGACTGGGTCTCGGCCAGCGGCCGGCCGCGGTATAAAGATTACCTTCCTTACTACGTCGCGAAAGCGGGCGTCATCGGACTGACCGAGGCGCTGGCCCTGGAGCTTGCGCCGGATATTCTGGTCAATGCGATCGCGCCAGGCCCGATCCTTGCGCCGCCGGGTCTGACGGCAAAGGAAAACCGCGAAGTTAAAAGGGTCACGCCGCTGGGCCGGTGGGGAGGTCCGGAAGAAATTGCCAAGGCGGTTCTGTTCCTGATCGAAACGGACTTTATCACGGGCGAATGCATCCGCGTTGACGGCGGGAGGCATCTTTTCTGATCAGGGCGGATGGAATTGTTTAGCAATCGTTTTGAGTTCAAGGGCGAGCAGTTCATCTTGTTCATCACCCAACCCTCTTTCCGATCTTCTCATACACCTCTTTCCGATGGCGGATACCTAAAATCCAGACCTCATTGTTTCCCATAATCTTGTAGACGACTCGATAATCACCGACTCGAAGTTTCCAGTATCCTTTGAGGGTCTTTCTTAGAGGTTCTCCGTATTGGTGGGGAGCCGTCGTAAGGCGATTCTCGATGGCCGTCTTGATGCGCTTCTTTAGCCGTTCGTCAAGCTGACGCGTGTCTTCCTTGACCTCGGCATGGTAGAGAAGGGTGAAGGCCAACGCTACCACACCTCATCGTGCTTGAGCGCGGTGGATCGGCGGAAGGTCTTCTCCCGCTTCTCAGCCAAGACGGACAAGGCCAGATCCTCTTCGATCTCCAGCGCCTCACGGACCAGATCCCGCACCTTCAGGGAAAGGGAAATCCCATCCCGTTTGGCCAGATGCTCGATCCGGCGATACAGCGGCTTTTCCAGCACGACGTTGACCCGGGGATTTTTAGTAGGCATGTTTGGCAACCTCCAGTGAATTAAGTGTACCACTTACGACACACCGGGTCAAGTCTTCGGTTCCGCTTTTAGTCGCGGTTTTAGTCACCCTATGTCAAAGTAAAGACCGGAACTTTTTTTTCTTGGGCGAGTGTATCCGTGTCGACGGCGGACGACATCTTTTCTGACTATCGAAGGGTAACGGTTGGTCGTGCTGATCGTATCTGAGCGAGTACCCTTTCCTGCTCTGCAGGAGGGAAGTCTTGTCCGTAAAAGCGCAGAAAGATTTCTCTCCTGATCTCGCCGGGATCGGCGTTCGGATTATCTTTTTTGATGGATGCAAGAACCTGCCGGCGGGCCATGTCGAACATGGGAAAGCCCATCTTCAATCGTTCCTGTCCGCTTTTCTTCATGATCAATTCGTTGAAGTAGGATTCCATTTCTGGGGAGGTGTCCTTCATTACGTGGCATGCTCACTTTTCGCTGATTCCCCAGCGGCCTGAGTTTCTATCGCCGTTAAAGATGTCACTCCAGTCTTTTCTGCCCCAGTTTGGGAATTGAAACTTCCCACCGTCAAGAAGAGAACACCTGCTCTGTTCTTCAGGGAAAAACCTCTTACCCTCACTGTCATAATATCCCTTTACGTTTCCGTTTGAGTCGGCCTCTTGATACGCCACGTGTTTGTCACCATTTCCATATAAGAATTGAGCACGGTAGTATCTCATCCTCGACTGTTTTATTCCCGTTCTCAAATCCTTCACTGGAAAAGCCAATTTCTTGAGCGGACAGATGACATAGCGCCAGACAAGTTGCCAAAGTTCCATCCGTTGACAGACGACTCATCGCCGTGCCAATGTCCAACCCACGATCGCGAGCCAGAGCAGCAAAGAAATCGCCGCAAGCCTTTGCCCGATCCCCACGGGCAAGAGCGAATCTCCCAGCGCCACGCTCACCGCTACACCCGCCGCCAGACCCCAAGAGAGCATTCGAGGAAGCAGGGTGCCCGCATGCCCGGCGGATGAGGGAAGAAGATACATTGCCAACACAACCAAAATAAATGCCGCGATAATAAATGCAATGTGGAGTTCGGAGGCCGCTCCCAGAGGAAACACACCCGACGCAAGGAAAAATACTGAAGCGACCACGAGAATGAGTCTCAATGCGCGCGACGCCCCGAAAGGGCCGAGGGCGGCTTGCAACCCAAAGACCGAGAGTGATAGAGATATGAAGGCCGGAAGCATGGCCCATCCGTGCGGGCCGAGCGCAAGCTCGCTCATAAGCTGATTCGCGGGGTCATAGCCCGGCTGCAGAAAATGCAGCGCCACGACAATGACGATGAATACCACCACCCCAACGATGGCGAATAGCCCACCCCACAGCCGCGTAAGCCGTCGGTTCAACCGTTCGCCACTCGCCATACTAATCTCATGCCGCCCAACATATAATAGACGTCCTGAAAGTTGTCTTTTTTTTACGTTTCGTCCTCCTGTATAATCCAGCGTTATCTTAAAGTCAATTGCAAAGTCCATTTCCGTGCCGTGATCACAGATTGGACGGATATGCCGGCAGGGTGGTGAGGCGCGGGTCTTCGACGTGGCCTCCCATTGTGAAGTGATACAGGTCCTGATACCGGATATCCTGAAGTCCCAGTAACGAATGCATCGGATCATCGAAATAGCAGCCGATGCCGGTGCCGCGGATGCCGAGGGCTTCGGCCTCGAGATAGAGCACCTGACCGATCACTCCGGATTCCCAAAACAGTCTTGGATAAAACCAGGCGCCATACTCTTTTAGCGGCTTCTCGAAATCCGCGATCATTCCAAGGCTGAAACAGCCGTCCGCCGCGATCGCCTGATGGCAGGAGATCTGCTGTGATATCTCCCGCGCGTCTCCGGTTAGAAGACGGTAGAACTCAAAACCCTCCGGACAATCTTCCGGTTTTTCCCAGGCGAACTCCTTTTTCATGGCAGACTGCAACGCCTTCGTTTGGGATGGATCACGCACCAGAAAATAGAGGCCGGGATCGAGGTCCTGCACGCGGTGAACAAAAAGAGCAAGGTGAATGAAGGGCGGCCACGGAATCGCGTTGAATGGAAATTGGCCGGGGCCGGGAAGGGTTTTCATTAGGATTTGATAAAACGCTTCCCGACTGATTCCGGTTTGGCCGTTAAAAGCGAGAGCGCTCCGGCGTTGGTGAATGATCTTTCGAAACGAAATATCCGCCGGTCCGATATTCAGGGGGTTGGCGGCTGGAGCAACCGTCCCTTCGATGCGACGGGTTGCTGGTTTTCGTGTCGCGACGGTCGCCTGCGCTATCATCGGCCAGTCGATATGATCGGGGCTTAGCCGATTAGGTCGGCCTTGCCACTGAAATCCCCGGAAGGATTCAATCGTCTCTTCCGGAACCGCCGGCTCGATGCCGTTCTTCCCTTGCGGGTAGATGGCCAGAAGGCAATCGGGATGCTCCGGCTCGGCGTCTTGAGGATCGAAGACGCCCAGAAGATGAGACAACGCATCGGTCGAGAGAGCGTCCAGCAGAGTCGCCTTCCATCCCAGTCCGGCTGCGGCGAGGCTGACCGTCGCGATGGCATGGCCCGCGTCGTGCTGACAGTAGCGGAACGCGCGCTCTCCGTATTTCCAGGCTTCGCGCCAATGGATCGAGGTCAATCCCACCAGAATCGAATCCACCGGCAGCTGCGCCGTCATTGCCTCCCAGATTTCCGGGGAAAACTCGACGCGCCGTTCCAGTGCATGACTTTTCGGGGCGTAGTGACAGACCGTCGGGCTGTCGCACAGTCCGGGGATAGGACCACAGACCAGGTAGCCTTCGGTGGGATGGAGATTGCCGCTGGACGGATTGACGCGAAGCGCCCAGCTCATGTCACCGGCCTTCTTCCAGGCCGAAATCGCCAGGCAGTCAAAGAAGAGTTGCGACATGCTCTTCCGGTCGAGCGGTTGAACCGGAAGACGGCCTTCCGCAAAGGCCGGTTCGTACGGCGGACGGTCTCCCGGCTCGATCAGGTCCAGTTTAATCAGCGGCGCGGCGGCATACCGGCGAAACGGATCCGGCTGCGTCGCCCAGTCGAGTCCGTGCGGGCCGGGGGCATAACGATCCAGGTTGTGTTTGGTCGCTTGGTGGTAGGTGATTATCCGTTCCAGGTCATCGATCATTCTTTCCGATCTTAATGGTCCGAGTCCGGGCCGTGGGCATGGCCGTGGCTGAGTTCTTCGCTCGTGGCGTCGCGCACGTCCCGGATCTTGACATCGAAATGCAGTGTTTCTCCGGCCAGCGGATGATTGCCGTCGACCGTCACATCGTTCCCTTCGATCCGGGTAATCGTCAATAATTGTTTTCCGGTCTCGGTCTTTGCCTCAAACTGCATGCCGACCTTCAGTTCCCCAACGTCTTCGAAGAGATCTTTCGAGACGACCTCCATCAGCGAATCGTTTCTCGGTCCGTAGCCCTCCTCCGGCGTGATCCGGACCTTGAGCTCATCGCCGGAGGATTTGCCTTCCAGCGCGGTCTCAAGGCCGGGGATGATGCTCCCGATGCCGTGGATAAAGGTGAACGGCTCGTTCCCGATGGAGCTGTTGAGAACCGCGCCCTGACCGTTGCTCAATGTGTAATCAATCGTCACGATTTTGTGTTTGGTGATCTGCATCGTACCGTCCTTTTTGTGAGAAGTTAAACCGGCTGACTTTTCTAACTTGCCATATCAGGCCGGCGGGAGTCAACCGGTTTTTAAGGTCGTATTCCGGGCTTGGTTGAAGAGCGCGATATATTCCTCGGACCGGAAATCGGGATAGGTGTGGGGAAGCGGGTGGAAACTTTTTCCCTGGTACATCAATGTGACTTCGGCGTAGATCCCATCCCGCAGATAGATCCGGTGCGAATAGTCCTTGGTCGTCGCCAGCACGATCTTCGACGGGGCGAGATAACCCGGATCGAGATTGATCCGGCGGAGATTTCCATCGGACGTGGTCCGGACCCATTGTTGCTCCAGTTCGTTTGTGAATCGCTTGATTTCGGGTAGCGCGTCGGGCGGGACGGGTTGTTTGAAAAAAAGAAATTGTCGCTTCAGGTCCGGCCCCAGCTCCTTTTCATAGTAGGCCGTATGATTCCAGGGATAGACGGGGCTTTCGGACTCGACCGGTCCGAAGCGTTCGATGAGCGGAAGCCGGACTTCATGGAAGAGCGCCGGCCGGCCCGAGATCATGCCGATGAACAGCTTCGCCGGAGCCGCGGGGGTCAGGGCGCCCATAACTTCTCCAGCGCGACGTCCAACGCGGTGAGATGGATTTCGGCGCGCTCGTCACGCGTCAGGTGAATCGGTGTTTCGGTCGTGAAGCAGTGTCGGCTGCCGTTGGCGTAATGGTAAAAGGCCTGGGGCCAGTCGGCGCGCTGCTCCATGATTTTTCGGAGATCGATATGCCCCGGTTGGCGGTGGATCAAGCCTTCTTCGGCCGGGAGGCCTTCGATTTCTTGATTCCGGTTGACCGGATATCGGGCCCCGATCCTCGCGATCATCTCGCGACCCCATGAGGGCTCGCCTTTCTGCGTCAGTTCATAGAGATAAAAACCCGGCGTGTCGACGTCCTCATGAAACTCCATCGTTAGAAAAAACGGTCGGCCGCCGACCGCTTTCTTCACCCGTTGGACCTCGATCGGGGGGGCCGTGTTCCGAAACTGGCGGTTGAGATCGATGCCGGCGGCATTCGCGCGCGTGTTGTGTTCATACCCGAACGGGTTCATGCAGGGAAGGAGGGTAAACTCAAACCGCCGGTACCGGTCGGGCTGCATCGGGTAACGCCGCAGAAATTCCATGACGGCCCAGACGCCGCCGGGCTCATCCCCATGGATTCCGCCGCCGAGGAAGACCGTCCGTCGTTCGGGGTTTCCGGCTTCGGGGCTCGTAATTGAAAGGTGATAAAAGGGATAAGGCCCGCCCGCCGTTTTGACCCTGTCCGTTCGGATGACGCGAAGCGAGGGAATATCCCGTTCCGCCTTCTCGATGGCCTCGATCACGTCTTGGTAGTCTCGGACTTTCTTTGCGGTCATGGAGCGGTCTTTCCTCGGATCACCCGGGCCCGGGCCGCCATTTGTGCGGCTTCGGATTCCCGGTGAATCTTGCGGAGTAAGGCGGCATAGTTCTCCAGGCTGGTCGCCAGGTCGGGATGGGTCGGTCTTAGCGTCTTCTCCCGAATCGACAGGGCTTCCCGAAAGAGGGATTCAGCCTCGGCGTACCGGCCTTGGGCGTAGTACAGCCCGGCCAGGTTGTTAAGGCCGGTCGCCACGTCGGGATGGGTCGGCCCCAGGACCTTTTTTCGAATCGCCAAGGAGCGTTTGTACAACGGCTCGGCCTCGGCATACCGGCCAAGAACATTATACAAGACGCCCAGGTTGTTGAGACTCTGGACGACCTCCAGATTTTCCGGCCCGCCCGTTTTCTCCTGAATGGCCAGCGCCCGTCGGTAGAGCGGTTCGGCCTGGGTGTACTTATGTTCGGCGTAATACAGTGCGGCTAATTGGTTCAGGACGGCCGCCACGTCGGAATGCTCCGGACCGAGCGCTTTTTCCCGGAGGGCCAGGGCCTGTTGGTAAAGCGGCTCGGCCTCGGCATAGCGACCGAGGTCGTAGTCGAGCGATGCCAGGTTCTGGAAGCTCGCGGCCAGAACGGGATCGTTCGGCCTCAAGGTTTTTTCCCGGATAGCGAGCGCCCGTTGGAAGAGCGGTGCGGCCTCGGCCGGTCGATTGAGGTTGCGGTAAAGCTCGGCCAGGTTGTTGAGGTTCTGGACCAGATCGGGATGATTCGGTCCCAAGGCCTTTTCCTGGAGGGCGATCGCCCGTCGGTAAAGCGGCTCGGCCTCGGCCGGTCGGTTGAGTGCGCGGTCAACCTCGGCTAAGTTGTTGAGGCTCTGAACGAGGTCGAGGTTATCCGGTCCAAAGGCCTTCTCCCAGATTGCCAGGGCCCGCTTAAAAAAGGGTTCGGCCTGGGCGTACTTGCCCTGGGCAAAGTAGAGGGCCGCCAGATTATTGAGGGCCGTGGCCACGTCGGGGCTCCCCGGCCCCAGGGCCTTTTCCCAGATCGCCAGGGCCTGTTGGTAAAGCGGTTCGGCCTCGGCATACCGGCCCCGGTCGTGGTAGAGCGACCCCAAGTTATGAAGGTCGGCCCCGACTTCGGGATGTTCCGGTCCCAGGTTCTTCTCATCCAGCGCGATCGCCCGCCGATAAAGCTGCTCGGCTTCGGCCTCTTTTTTTAATTGAGCATATCGAAGGCCCAACTCCCGCAGCGGGAAGCCGGCCTCCGGCGACGGCGCTGCGGCCGCCTCCCAAAAGGTGACGGGGTTTCGCCATACGGCATTCCGATGTCCGCTTTCCCATCCCCACGCCGCCGTAAGGCCGCCCCATAAAAGAGTCGTCACGATCCAAACCGTGCGCGGCGGCCATCCCGTCATCGCCGGAAGACGATCGGAGGCGTTGACCATCAGCCATGCCACGACGATCAAGAATCCGGCCGAAGGGCCGTAGACGTATCGCTCGGCGGCCGTCGTGGATGCGACGAGGAGAACGGCGAGCGATACGGCAGGAGCCAGTATCACCGCCGTCCAGACCAGGCCGATCCCCACCAAGATCTCACGGCGGACCAGCGCAAAGATGATCCCGCCCAGGATTAAAACGGCGATCAGGCCGGATAGCATAAAGAAAGGGAAGGAAGAAGGCAGGGCTGCGATGAAGGGGCGGTGCGGATACGGAAAAACCATCAGCTTGACGTAGAAACCAAAGCCGCAAATCATCTTCCAAAAGGTCTGGAACAATAAAAATGTCGACGGTGTTGCGTCTCCATAAGGCCGCGTGATCTTGACGCTCCGCGTCCAGAAATAGAGGCCGGTGATCACGAGAGGGACCGTCATACGAAGCGCGATCGGCCGCCAGAAAAGGAATGAGTTTGAACCTCGAACCGGACGCCGTGCGATAAGATAGTCGTAAAGCGGGAATAAGACGATCATCCCGATCGCGGCCTCTTTAGTTAAGAGGGCCAAAACAAAACAGAACATGGACAATCCGTAAACGATCCGATTTCCGGTCCGGTGAAATCGCAGGTAGAGCAGGAGGGAGGATAAAAGGAACGTGGTGCAGAAGACATCGTTTCGACCGGCGATCCAGGCGACGGCCTCGGCATGGATCGGGTGGACGGCAAAAAGAGATGCGGCCATGAGCGGGAGCATGTTGGGAGCAGCGCGATTGAAGCTTCCCGCCAATTCTCTGGCCAGGAAGAAGACCAGCGCCGTGTTCAGGAGATGGGCTAGAAAGACCGAGAGATGGAAGCCGAAGGGACGATTCCCCCAGAGCTGGTAATCCAGCAGATATGACAGATCCGCCACCGGACGAAAATACGGCAGGTCCTGTTTGGAAACGGGTCCGACGCCCGGATTCGGCAAAAGGAGAGACCACCAATGTTCGGAGAGACGAAGCTTTTGGATGATGGTCTCATCGTCCCAGCCGTAACCGTTTTGCAGGACGTTGAAATTGACCAGCAGGGCCAGAAAAACCGGCGCGGCCCAGAGGAATTTTGTTATTCGTGAAGCCGCGCGGCCTTGTTTGGAAACATCATGGTCTTCGGGTTCTTTTGCCCGATTCCCTTTCGTCATGGAACCTCTCGATGAGAAACGATCTTACTAAAAGGGATGTTCCGAGTCAAATGGGTGCGACCCGCGATGGTTTGATGGAAGCGCCGAACGAGGGTCGCGAGGAAATCGGCTGCACGGAAAACCGATTGCAATTCAAAGGCGGTTTCGTTACAATACCAACCTCCAAATCGATTTAGGAGGAGAGTTTCTGCGTGGTCGAGCGGACGTTGGCGATCATCAAGCCGGATGCGGTTTCGCGAAATCTCACCGGGGAGATCATCAAGCGGTACGAGCAACAGGGGTTCGCCATCCGGGCCATGAAAAAGGTGCGGCTGACGAAGTCGCAGGCGGAGGGCTTCTATGACGTCCATCGCGCGCGGCCGTTCTTCGGCAGACTGACCGACTTCATGGCCGGCGGACCGATGGTCGTGCTGGTGCTGGAAGGGGAGGACGCCGTTAAACGCCACCGCGATCTGATGGGGGCGACCCATCCGAAAGAGGCCGCGCCGGGAACAATCCGCCGGGAGTTCGGCACGGACATCGAGCACAATGTGGTTCACGGATCGGATTCCCGCGAATCGGCGCAGTTTGAGATCGGTTACTTCTTCAGCACTCTTGAACTTCAATTCTGACGTACGGACATGCTGAATTCCTCCAGACGGTATGATGTCATCGTCGTCGGCGCCGGCCTGGAAGGGCTTCTCTGCGCCGCCTTGTTGGCCAAACGCGGCAAACAGGTCCTGGTCCTCGAAGAGGCCCCGACGTCTGGAGGGGCCTCCGTCCATATCCACAAAGAGGGATATACCTTCATTCAAGGGCCGACCCTTTTCCTGGGATTCGAGCGGGACGGCCTGTACGATCGTCTTTTCACCGAAATGGGCCTGTCGTTGTCGCTCTTAAAGCGCGAAGGCCTCCTTTTTCGCAAGACCCAGCCGCCGCTCCAGATCGTCCTGCCGGATCACCGTTTGGATTATTTTACGGAATCGGGAGAAGGATTGGACGAATTGAAACGGGAGTTTCCGGACCAGGTCCAGGAGCTTGCGGCCTTCGGGGCCGAGATGGAGCGGTGGGATGAGATTATCCGGCCGAGGATGCATCAGGCCCAACGACTGAAGCCGGGGACGGTGCGGGACTGGATCCGCGCGTTCCGTGCACGGATGCGCTATTTCTCGGCCGTGCGGACCCAACGCCGGCAGCCGGCGTCGGACCCGATCCGTCGTCATGGTTTGGTGCCCGAGATTGGGCGCGGACTGGAGCTGCTCCTTCTGATTTTTATCGGAAAGACGACGGAAGAAGCGACCGGTCTGGATCTGATCCATCTGCTGGGGTTGATCCGGCGGGAGATGATCACCGTCAGCGGCGGGATTCCCCGCCTGTCCGAGCTGCTCGTCAAGGTGATTCAGGAGTGCCACGGCGACGTCGTCTATCGTCAACCCGTTTCGGAGATCGTGCTCCGACACCGCCATGCGGACGGGATTCGAACGGCCGACGGCGAGATGGTTCACGGCACGTCCGTCATCCTGAATCTCCCTTGGCCGTCGTCCACCGACAAGTCTCCACAACGAAGGCCGTACGCGCTTTATTACGGTGTCCCGGACCGGGTGCTCCCGTTCCCGATGAAAGACCATCTCCTTTTCCTGCGGTCGTACCTGCGCCCTTCGCTGTCCGACAACTTTTTTTACCTTCAGGTGAATCCGGTCCAGGATCATTGGGCTGCGCCCGACGGGAAGCGGGCCCTCCGGGTCGTCGGGTACCTTCCGGAATCCGACAGCCCGAATCGAGAAATTCTGAAAACCCTGATTCCCTCGGTGACCTCCCACTTGACGTGGTTGATGCCTTTCTCCGAGGGTGCGCTGACCTTTTTAGGCGACGACCTGGGCGAGACGGAGGCCGCCGCCCGGATCCCGTTGAAGTTGGCGGAGCAGGTCCGAACGACTCGGAGGGTGGCGCGGGATGGGGCGTGTTACTATTTGACCTCCCTTAAAAACCTCTATCTGTTGCCGGATCTGGGCCGCCGTCCCGTCGCGGCCTTGGAGTCGGCCCGGTCCGCGCTGGAATTGGCCAACCAGGTTGCAAAAAATTTCTGACGATGGTTGTCTTATTAAACCGGTGAAGCGATCGATGACGATGATCGACCTCGCACGGATCGTTCTCGGCCTCCTCATAGCGTTTGGGATTGCGGGCTGTGTCGGGATGCCGTCTCCCGAGGGGATGCCCCTTACCGTCCCGGCCGATCAGCAAGCCATGTTTGATGAGGGCATGAGGGCCTATCAGGATCGCAGCTACGAAAAGGCCGTGCGGCAATTTCAGGCCGTGATCGGCCGTTTTCCGGGCGCCCCGCTTTTGGAAGAGGCGCAATGGATGCTTGGAAAATCCTATGAATCCGGCGGGGCCTTTGAGTCGGCGTTGAGAGAGTATCAATCCTTTCAAAAGAATTTTCCGCAGTCCTCCCACCGATACGAGGCCGCATTGCGCATCGGGTTTGTAGAAGGTCTTCGGACTCCAAGGACGGCCCAACGACCATCGGCGCGGCAGATCGGAATCATCCGGGCGGGGGATCCGGGAGAGGCGATGGGTGCGATGGAAAAGATGGTTGAAAAAGTAACGATCCCGGGTGTCCTCACGATGGTCGTTCGGGGGTATGGGGCCAACGGGGTTTATTTTAGAACGGATCAGGCCCCCGTGATCGATGATCGCCTTTCTTCGACCGCCGCCGCGGCCCATGCGCGCGGTCTCAAGGTCTGGGTTCGGATTCCCTCGCGCCATCTGCCCTGGTTCAAAGTTCCCGGAGAAGAACGCGACATCGGGTATGACCCGGTCAAGAAACGCATGACCTCGACGGAGGCATTGGATCTTTTCAACCCGACCACGCTGGACCGTCTGGGCCGACTCTATCTGGATATGGCTGCGACGGGGGTTGACGGCCTTGTGATCGACGAGGATCCCTGGACCGGTCCATGGGAAGGATTCAGCCCGGCGGCCCGGGACGGCTTTTTGAACGATTTTGGTGAAACCGTGCAGCCCGATCAATGGGTTGCGGCTCCGGGTTCAGGCGGCCGATCGGATCCCTTCCCGGAATTTTCCGGCGCGCCGTTGTTCTGGAAATGGGTCGGCTGGAAAAACCGGGAGGCACTAAACCGCTTGGCCCAGGTGATCAAGACGGTTCAGGAGCGCTATCCCGCTATGGTTTGGGTCCGCATCCTCCCGCCGGCGGCCGTCACGCAGCCACATTGGGCATTGGCCCGGTCCGGAATCGATCTGTTGGAGGAAAAACAGCGCGGGGTCGATTATTTCGGCGTATCGTTGTCCTTTCAACAGAACCCCGACGATGCGGCTGCGGTTCTGGGCCGGATGAAGGAACTCATCGGCGACTCAAAGCGGGTGATCGCTCTGGTTCCGCTCTCCGAAGAGCCCTGGATCGCAGCCCATCCGGCCGACTTTGACGACACGGGGCTTCTGTTCTTCGAGGATGAAAAGGCCGCGGACGGGCTCTTGACAAGACCGCATCCGTAATTTAGTATCAGGGTCAATTTATAGGGGCTCGCGTCGCCCCCTCCATCCGCCTCATGCGGACTGGAGCCTCCCCCTCTCGCTCGCCTTGCTCGCTGGGTAGATCCCCACGGCCGGCATGAGTTGACGGGTCACAACATTTAATGGAGGACAGATGATACCCGAAGGATTGCGTTATCACGCCGAGCATGAATGGATCCGCCAAGAAGATCGCACGGCGGTGTTGGGGATTACCCATTTCGCACAAGACGCGTTGGGGGACGTCGTTTATCTTGAGCTCCCGAAAGTCGGCGCCGAGGTTCGATCCGGCCAGGAGATCGGCGAGGTGGAATCCACAAAGACCACCTCTGCGGTCTATACCCCGGTCAGCGGAAAGATTCTTGCTGTGAACGAAGAGCTCAAGGACAAACCGGAGCTTGTGAATCAGGATCCTTACGGAAAGGGCTGGATCGTCAAGATCCAGATGACCCATCCATCGGAGGTCAAACAACTCATGGACGCAAGGCAGTACGGCGACTATCTCAAAGAGAAGGCGGACTAAAAGACGATGGAAGCAGGCCGACGAATCCTTGTGATCGGCGCCGGCCCGGGCGGTTATGTGGCGGCCATCCGTGCGGCTCAGCTCGGCGCGCAGGTGAGTTTGATTGAAGAGCAGGAAGTCGGCGGGACCTGTCTCAACAAAGGCTGCATCCCCAGCAAGGCGCTGATCTTCAACGCCGAGGTGGTGGGCCTGCTTGCGCGTGCCGAGGAGTTCGGCATTCGCGTGACGAGCGAGCCGACGTACGACGTCACGCGAATGCTGGAGCGAAAACAGCGGATCGTCCGGACCCAGGTCCGCGGGATCCATGCGCTGCTGAAAAGCTGGGGCGTGGATCTGCTGAAGGGCCGCGGCCGATTGCTCGGACCGCGCACCGTCGAGGTGAGCGATGCGGGTGGATCATCAAGACGAATCGAAGCGGACCGCATCGTCCTCGCGACCGGATCCAAACCGATCAAGCCGTCGATCTTTCCATTTGACGGAGAACGGGTGATCACGAGCGAAGAGGCCCTGGAGCCCCGTGTCCTTCCGAAAAGCCTTCTCATCGTCGGGGCCGGGATCGAGGGTTGCGAGTTCGCCTTCCTGTATCAAGCGCTGGGCGCCGCCGTGACGATGGTCGAGATGAAAAACCGTCCACTGGCGACCGAGGATGAGGAGGTCTCCTCCCTCATCCAGCGGGAGATGAACAAGCGCGGCATCACGCTCCATCTCGGCAAGCGCGTGGAAAAAGTGGTCGTCGAACCCACCCAGATCGTCGCGACGTTGAGCGACGGCCGGACGACCGCGGCCGAGCGTCTTCTGGTCTCGATCGGGCGGCGGATGAATACGGAGGGGCTGGGGCTGGACGAGGCCGGGGTCGGCCTCGGAAAGCGCGGCGAGATCCTTGTGAATGAACGGATGGAAACCGGCGCGCCCGGCGTCTATGGCGTCGGCGACGCCGTCGGGCGGATCCTGTTGGCCCATGTCGCTTCGGCCGAAGGGAAGATCGCCGCGGCCAATGCCGTCTCCGATTCCGGCGGGCATTCGATGAATTACGACATCGTTCCGGCCGGCATCTTCACAATGCCCGAGATCGGGACGGTGGGCCTCAAGGAATGGGAGGCGGTCGAGCGGGGGCTTTCGGTCCGCGTCGGACGGTATCCCTTCCGGGCATTAGGGCGCGCGCATACGATGGATGAAATCGTCGGCGTGGTGAAGGTGATCGCCGAGGCCGAAACCGAGCGCATCCGGGGTGTGCATATCGTCGGTCCGCATGCCTCCGACATGATCCATGAAGCGGCGATCGCGATGCGCCTCGGCGCCAAGGCGTCGGATATCGCCGAGATGATTCATGCCCACCCCACGCTGTCGGAGGCGATGATGGAGGCGGCGGAGGATGTTTACGGTTCCGCAATCCATCTTCCTCGAAAAAAAGGAACCGGATGAAACCGGCCGAGCAACAGATGAAGCTTCTTCTCCGCGGGGTCGTCGAAGTGATCCAGGAGAAAGAGCTGATGGATAAACTGAGCCAAAAGCGGCCGTTGAGAGTGAAGGCCGGGTTTGATCCGACCGCTCCCGATCTCCATCTGGGCCACACGGTCCTGCTGCACAAATTAAAACAGTTTCAAGACCTGGGCCATGAGGTGATCTTCCTGATCGGAGACTTTACGGGAATGATCGGGGACCCGTCGGGCGTGATGGAGTCGCGCAAGTCGCTGACGGAGAATGAAGTCCGGGAATATGCCAAAACCTATGAGCGTCAGGTGTTCAAGATCTTGGATCGGGAGAGGACGAAGATCCGGTTCAACAGTGAATGGCTGGGAAAGCTCTCCAGTCTGGATTTCATCAAGCTCGGAACGATGATGACCGTCGCCCGGATGCTGGAACGGGATGATTTTCAAAAACGATATCAGGAGCAGCGGCCGATCAGCATTCTCGAGTTTTACTACCCGTTGATCCAGGGGTACGATTCCGTGGCGCTGAAGTCCGACGTGGAACTGGGCGGGACGGATCAGAAGTTCAACCTGCTGGTCGGCCGGGAGCTTCAGCGCACCCGCGGCATGGAGCCGCAGGTCGTGATGACCCTGCCGCTGTTGGAAGGCACCGACGGCGTCCGAAAAATGAGCAAGAGCTACGGAAATTATATCGCGCTCGAAGACCCCCCGGCCGAGATGTTCGGGAAGGTCATGTCGGTCAGCGACACCCTCATGCTGCGTTATTATGAACTGCTGACGGATCACGATCTTGACGCGATCCGTGCGATGCATCCGATGGAGGCGAAACTGAAGCTGGCGGAAGAGCTGGTCAGCCGGTACCATTCAAAGGGGGCCGCCATCGAGGCGCGCCGTGACTTTGATCAGAAATTTCGGAAGAAGGAATTTCCGGCGCAGCAGGCCGCAAGGATCGATATCGAGTCCGGCGCGGATGTCGTGCAGGTCCTTGTTAAGGTGGGGATGGCGAAGAGCAAGAGCGAGGCCCGACGGCTGATTCAGCAGGGCGCGGTGGACGTGGACGGCCGGCGGATCACCGATATTAATCACACCCTGTCCCTTGGCAAGACCTACCAGATTAAAGTCGGCAAGAAACAGTTCGCCTCCGTGAGCCTTTGATAAAAGGCTTTGACAGCATTTCCAGATGGTGTATAATGGCTCGCAACGTGCGGGCGTAGCGCAGCGGTAGCGTAGGAGCTTCCCAAGCTCTTGGTCGCGGGTTCAAATCCCGCCGCCCGCTCCAGTATTTATACATAACGTAATTCATGTCGAGGTCTGTGATGTGAAAAGCATCTATAGACCTTAGACCTTTTTACGCCACTCGAATAGAATCGGCAATACTCAAAATAGATCCGGAGGCACAGTTTCCATGAGCAGATCCATGACGATTAGGACACCGTTATTTTTCCTGTTCATCGTTGGGGTTGTTTTAAACCCGGTTGCGGTTCTGGCAGTCCCTCAATATCTTACGGATTTCGACACCCGATACGGTACCAGCGGGACGAGGTTGAACGCATGCAATCTGTGCCACCCGAACTTTCCGAGCAGTACTACACCGCATAATAATTACGCGAATGATTTCCAAAGTCATAGTCACAGCTTCAGCGCGATCGAAACGCTCGATTCCGACGGCGACGGCTGGACGAATAAATCGGAGATTGACGCGCGATTTTTCCCTGGCAATGCCTCCGACGAGCCGGCTGCCAATGTCACGGTCGTTACGCTCAGTTCAAATCCGACATCCGGCACGAACGCCCCGGGGCTGACCGTCGTCTATACCCTCCAGGTGTCAAACACAGGCCAGGCGGCGGACGTTTTTGATCTGACGCTCAACGGCAATCTCTGGTCAACAATCCTCTCCGTGAGCAACGTCTCGCTGGCCGCGAGCGCCAACACGAATCTAACGGTAACCGTCACCGTTCTGTCCAACGCGCAGGACGGGGCGTCCGACACGGTTGTGGTGACCGCCCGGTCCCGAGGAAACAACACCATCTGGACGTCCGCGACCCTGACCACCCGGGCTCGCAGACTCGGAAGCGGTGATAGCTGGGGCAAAAGGAACAGCAGCACCAGTCGGGGAAAGGTGCTCTTGTTTGATGCAGCAAGCAGTACCGTGTTCTTCTACGACGGGACAAATGTTGCTCAAGTTCAGCAGAAGGATGCTGTGAATAGTCCGGGCAACATCGACAACGTTGTGTTCACCCTCGGAAGCGGTTCTTCTCCGGGACAGGTCGTCGGCGCCTGGCGACGAGGGACGGACGATGGATGGGTGTGGGTCAACGACGGAAGCCAGCCCAAGAAGGTTACCTCGACGACTTTGAGGTTCGGCCTGACCACATTTAACCCGGAGGGCGTGGCCATCGCCGACGGCTGCGTCTTAATGATCCTTCAGCAGTCGTCCGGCAACACCACGTTGGTTAAGGACGTCTTCCAGGTCAATCCCGCTGATGGGGTCGCCACCAACGTCGCATCCGGGATTAACGTGACGACCGGACCTACCATTGCGACGGCCGGCGCAGGGCGTGTCAGAACGAGCAACTGCAAGGCAGCGTTCTTTTTTGATGACGGAGCCAATCCCACCAAGCTGGTCTTCTACAACGGGACAACCACGAGCGTCATCGACTCCGGAGTATTCGCAGACCAGCCGTCATTGAGTCAGGGCCGGATCGTGTATGTAAAAACGGTAAGCGGCATCTCACAGGTTTTTTTATACGACAGCACAACGGCGAGTCCAGCCCCAGTTCAGCTCACAACGGATACAGCGGGTCAGAACTCTTCCCCTCAAACCGATGGACGCCATGTTTCGTGGCTCCACACCGATGGAACAACGCGAAACATCATTCTCAATGGAGGGGTCCTTCTGACAAGCGATCCATCAACGCGACCTGGCCCACCGGGTCAGCAGGAACCCGCTGTGCAACTTCAGCGTGGACAGCTCGTCTGGCTTGACGCCGCGGGCGCTCTTCGGTACTACGATGGAAGCGACATCAGTGTCGTTGATATTGCTCCGGCGACGTCCGTCAACACCCCATGGCTGGCCGATGGCGACATCGCTTATCTAACAGATATCGGACCCTTCGTCTTTACCGGAGTCCCGCCGTCCGACGGCGTTCAACCCTCGCCGCCGATTCGGGTGACGGCTACGCCGGGAGACGGGCGGGTGACGGTGGCCTGGGATCAGATTTTAGGCGCCGCGTCGTATAACCTCTATTACGCCGAGCAGTCCGGCGTGACAAAGGACAACTACTCGACTCTGACGGGCGGTGCAACAATCGCCAACGCGACCAGCCCCTTCACGCTGACCGGGCTGTCAAATAATAAACATTACTCGTTGATTGTGACGGCGGTCGAAGGATCGGTCGAAGGGCCGGGTTCACCGGAAGTCCCGACGATTCCCGGTATCTGGACCTCCACGAGCAGCCCGTCCAACTACAGCTTTTTCGCGGTGGCGGCCGACCCGACGAATAGTTCGCTGGTCGCCTATGCTGCTGGAAAAGAGAATATCAATTGGTGGAAATAAAGCTGTATACAAGACAACGGACGGCGGAATAACCTGGAGCACTCTTGCAGGGGGAATCCAAGGGCTGAATGTGCGTGCCTTAGCGGCCGATGGATCCACAATTTATGCTGCATCGGGTGGAGATGTGCTGCGAAGCCTGGACGGAGGCGCTTCATGGACCGTCGTGGCGACCGGAACAGACATCGGCGAGCAGAATAAATCGCTGGCCATCGATCCGAATACGCCGACCACGATCTATGCCGGGGATTTCAGCCTTCCGACAAAAGTCATAGGGGATTCGTTCATCATCAAGTCAACGAACGGGGGAGATGCTTGGGCTCACGCTCCGGAGGCGCCGTGCTTCGGGTGTGAAATCCGCGCCTATACTATTGCGATGGACCCCGTCATATCCGGAACGCTCTATGCCGGAGGCACCGGTACGCCCAATCTGGTCAAGAGCAGCGACGGCGGGGCGAACTGGGCCGATGTTCACATTGATGCGCCGAATGTGGCCGATTACGTCTACACCATCGCGATTGACCCGACCAACACCGCTATTCTTTACGCCGGGACGGGCGGGGCGCATAAGAGCACCGATGGCGGGCTCACCTGGAGCCGGAAAAACTCCGGCCTGCCGACGCCGCTCCCGGAGATCAATGCTCTGTTTGTAGACCCGGCCGATCCGAACTCCGTTTATGCCGGGACGAGTGCAGGCGTCTACTACTCCGCGGACGGCGGCGGGAGCTGGATCGCGCGCGGCACGGGATTGACGACGGCCGGAAGCTCGATCTATGCGCTTGCGCTGACGCCTTCGCGCAAGTTGATCGCCGCCACCGGCGCCGGGCTCTTTCTTCTGGATCTTCCTGTATACAGTGCCGTCGTCGTAACCTATTTGATTTCGGGTACCGTAACGGCTTCCGGCACGGGCCTCTCCGGGGTGACAATGACCCTAACCGGTGCGGCTTCGAGTACCGCCATGACGGATGCGAACGGTAACTACAGCTTCAGCAGCCTTGCAGACGGCAGTTATACCGTGACCCCGAGCCTGGCCGGCGATACCTTTAGTCCGGTAAACCAGGCCGTCACCGTGAACGGGGCGGATGTGACGGGGGTCAATTTTACCGCTACGGCGGTGGGTGGAGGCGGCGCGGGAGGGGGCGGTTCCGGTGGGGGCGGTGGCGGACCCTGCTTCATCGCGACTGCCGCCTATGGGAGTTCCCTTGCGCCCGAGGTCCGGGTCTTAAGACAATTCCGGGATGACTATCTTCTGACGAATCGCATCGGCCGGATGTTCGTATCGTTCTATTACAGGGCATCGCCGCCTATGGCCGATTACATCCGGGACCATGAGACCTTGAGGGCCGTCACGCGATGGGCCCTGACGCCTGTTGTCTACGGCGTCAAATATCCTCGGAGCTCCGTCCTGATTCTGGCCGGAATGATCCTGCTGCCTTGGATCTGGAGGAAACGGGTTCCCAAATCTTCTTGACAACCCCGCCCGCCCTCAGTAGAATGCGTGAGATTTTGGCCGTCTCCGATCGGACGGCATCGAAAGGATTCGGATGGCCTCGCGCATAGTCCTTGGGGTACTGATTCTTGCCCAGTTCCTCTTTCAATCCAGACCGGCCTTCGCGCTTCTTCCCTATCTGGCGTCCGAGACGGCCGTTCCGGTCGAACGGGGCAAATCGAGGCTGGATGTGAGTCTGCTGGATGAGCGCTGGAAACGCACGCTCTCCTCGATGGCCCTGACGACGGAGCTGAGTTACGGCTTGATCAACAATCTCGATTTTTCGGTGGAGGCCCCGTATCGTTTTCGATTGGCGCAGGAGGCTCCGGACGAAGACGGATTGGGCGATCTGAAGCTCAAGGCGAAGATTCGTTTCATCAAGGGACGCGAAGCGAATCCGGTTTCGATCGCCGGACAATTGACGGTGAAGTTCCCGAGCTGCAATTCGAACAAGGCCCTCTCGCCGGACTGCACCGGCGAGCCGGATGTCGGCGTCCGGGCGATCGCGTCCAAAGAATTTTTCCCGGTCACCCTTCATCTGAATCTGGGATACGTCTTCGTCGGCAATCCGGCCAACACGACGCTGAACGATGTATTCAATTACAGTCTGGCGTTCGATTACCTGACGGTGGCCGATCATCTTCGCGTTGCGGGCGAGCTGGCGGGCGAGACCAACCGCTATCCCAAGTCGTCCACGCTGTCCTCCCGGCTGGCGCCGGGAACGTCGGCAAATCCGTTGTCGGCCTTGGTCGGTTTGTTATACGACATGGATGTGGATAAGGTGTTGAGTCTGGCGTGGAGCCACGGCCTGACGAAGGCCAGTCCCCACTACGGGCTGTCCGTCGGATTCCGGTATTTATTTTAGGGGCTTGCGCCTAAATCCACTTCTTCTTGCGGAAAAATCCCAACATCACAACAACGATGACCGCCATCATTCCGAGGGCGACAGGATAACCGTACTCCCAGTTCAGTTCGGGCATGTTCTTAAAGTTCATGCCGTAGATGCTGGGGATGACTGTGAGTGGCATAAAGACGACGGTGAGCGCCGTGAGCACTTTTATGACCTCGTTCAAACGGTTTGATACCATAGAGATGTAGGCCTCCAGGAGTCCGGTCGTGAGGTCTTTGTACGATTCGGCCAGGTCGTTAATTCGCACGAGATGGTCATACACATCTCGGAAATAAATGGCCGTCCGTTTGTTGACCACCGCGAACGGGTCGCGGCTCAAACGGTTGAGGATTTCCCGTTGTGGACTGGTGACCCGTCGGAGGGACATCCCATCCCGTTTCAGTGAGAAGATCCGGTTCAGGGTTTCCTTGCTGGGGGATGCCGTGACCTCGTGTTCGAGCTCATCCAACACTTCGTCGAAGTCATCCAGGATTGGAAAGTAGTTGTCGACCGTCCCGTCCAGAATCTCGTACAGCAGGAAATCCATGCCGCGGGACATGGCCAACGAGTTCTTCAGGCATCGTTCCTTCGTGCGGTTGATGCTGCGGGACAGCTGCTGATGGTAGGTGACCAGGTAGCGCTTGCCCAGGAAAAAGTTCAGCTCGACCGTTTTGAACGTTCCTGAAATATCCCCGCGGCGCGCCCCGTGAAGAACCAGGAAAAGATAGTCGCCGAAGTCGTCCAGCTTGGGGAGGTGAGACTCGGCGATGCAATCCTCGATTGCGAGGGGGTGAAAATTAAAGATGGAGGACAGGATCTGGGTTTCCTCTTCCGTCGGCGTTTCCAGATCGACCCAGACCGATTCCGTTTCATCCTTGAGCAGGCCGGGCAATGATCCGGCGTCCGTCGTTCTTCGAAGACCGTTTTCTTTTGTGAAGGCGAAGATCTCGATCATGGTTTCCTCGAAGCGGGCGACCGGTTTTGGGGTTGACGGAACGGCTCAACCGGCCTTCGTCACCCATCCGGATCGGATGCATCGGGTGCAGGCCTTGATTCGTCGGGTCGTATTGTCAACAAGGGCCTTGACGGACTTAAGATTCGGATAAAAAGGACGCTTCGATTTATTATGGGCATGACTGACCTTCATCCCGATGACCCGTCCTTTGCCGCAGATTGCACATACATACGCCACGAAACTTCTCCTTCTTTTTGTTAAAGTTGCAGAGACCGTGAAGCTATGGTATCATATCGTCCGTCGCGTGACAAGGGTTTTTCTGCACAATGTAGAGACGCGTTGCCATGCGTCTCTACGAAACCTTCGACGACCTCATTATGGTAAGCAAAGTCGAATCGCTGGAGGCCATCCTCGACCGTCTTCAAAAACCCATTCGATTCGCCGTTCAAAAAAATTTCTCGCACGTCATGAAGATCCAGGGACTGGCCGCATTCGTGACGCAACAGGTTCAGACGGCTTCCGCTCAGAACCCTTCCGAAGAAGACGCGCGCGCCTTGGCGGCGTTAAACAAGCTCTTCGCCGATTACGACCGGCTTCTCGAACCGGATCGTCGTCGCCGTCTTGAAGAAGCCTGCGCGCTTCTTCAGCGATTGTTAAACCGATCCGCCGCTCCCTCATCGTCCGGTTCGGGTCGGCCCGACGTTCCGGTCGGTCCGCCCTCTGCGACCGTTTTGTGGGACCGGCCGGTGCAGTATCTGAAAGGGGTGGGACCCAAACGGGCCGAATGGCTCGATCGGTTGGGAATACGAACCCTGGAGGATCTTGTTTATTTCCTCCCGTGGCGGTATGAAGACCGCAGTCGTCTCAAGCCGGTGGCCGGGCTGACGCCGGGCGAGGAGCAGACCCTCTGCGGCGTGGTTCAGTCGACCCATCTGACGATCACCTCGCGCCGCCGGTTTAAGATCTTTGAGATGGTGGTGAGCGACGACAGCGGCTCCATTCTCGTCAAGTGGTTCAACCAACCGTATCTGCAAAAGTTGTTCAAAAATGGCCAACGCGTGATGCTCACCGGGAAGGTGAACGTGAACCGCTATCGGGGCTACGGTCTGGAAATCGAAAACCCGATTTACGAGATCTTGGATAACGAGCCCGCGTCCGCCGGTGGGCCGGCGGCGACGGTCGGATTGCACACCGGTCGTATCGTGCCGATCTATCATACCACGCAGGGCTTAACCGGCCGCCCGATCCGATCGTTGATCCAGGCCGTTCTGGAGGAATACGCCTCTCAGTTGCAGGAAATCCTTCCTTCTTCCGTGATCCGGTCGCATCGATTTCCTCCATTCTCGGAAGCCTTGACCCAGGCCCATTTTCCGTTGGAAGGAACGTCGCTGGCGTTGCTGAACGAGGGGCGAAGCGAGGCGCATCGCCGGTTGGCGTTCGGTGAATTCTTTCTCCTTCAACTGGGACTGGGCCTGAAACGGCGCGAGGCGGTGGAGGAGCCCAAGGGCACGGCCTTTCAGACGGACGGCCCTTATCTCCGGCAGTTTCTTGAGGGACTGCCTTATCCGCTCACCGGCGCGCAGAAGTCTGTTCTGGAAGAGATCAAACGGGATATGGCCCGGCCGCATCCGATGAACCGACTGCTTCAAGGCGATGTGGGATGCGGAAAGACGGTCGTGGCGCTGGCCGCGATGATGATCGCGGCCGACAACGGTTATCAAGCCGCACTGATGGTTCCGACCGAGATCCTGGCGGAACAGCACTATCTAACCGTCAAGCAGTGGTTGAGGCCGTTCAAGCTGCCGTGTCTGCTTCTGACCAGCGGTCAGTCGAAACGGGAAATGTCGAAGTCGTTAAAAGCGATTGCCGCCGGGGAGCCGGCCTTCATCATCGGAACCCATGCCCTGATCCAGGCGGATGTTCGGTTCGGCCGTTTAGGTCTCGCGGTGATCGACGAGCAGCACAAGTTCGGCGTGATGCAGCGCGCCTTGCTCAAGAAAAAAGGGTACGGTCCGGATATCCTGATTATGACGGCCACGCCGATTCCTCGGACGCTGGCCTTGACGGTTCACGGCGACCTGGATCTATCGGTGATCGACGAGATGCCCAAGGGCCGGGCCCCGATCGAGACCCGTCTCTATTCCGAGTCGAAGCGTTCCCGCGCCTACGCCCTTCTCACCGAGCAGATGAGGGAGGGCCGTCAGGCCTATATCGTTTATCCCCTCGTGGAGGAATCGGAGAAATCGGATCTCAAGGCCGCCGTGAAAATGGCGGATCATCTGCAACGGGACGTGTTTCCTTTCCTCTCGATCGGATTGCTGCACGGGCGGATGCCGATGGAGGAAAAGGAAAAGGTCATGGAGGCTTTCAAAAAGCGGCGGATCCAGATCCTGGTGGCCACGACGGTCATCGAGGTCGGGATCGATGTTTCCAATGCGACGGTGATGCTCGTCGAGCATGCCGAGCGGTTCGGTCTCTCGCAGCTTCACCAGCTCCGCGGCCGTGTCGGTCGGGGAAGCCACCGGTCGTATTGTTTGTTGATGGCCGCCGCGCCGGTTTCGGAGGAGGCCAAGCGGCGGCTGAGCACGATGGTCCGGAGCAACGACGGGTTCGTGATCGCCGAGGAGGATCTGGCGATCCGGGGACCCGGCGAATTTTTTGGGACGCGCCAGTCCGGTCTGCCGGAATTACGAGTGGCGAACATTCTTCGGGACGCGAAACTTTTAGAGGAGGCCCGCGAAGAGGCCTTTCGGCTGCTCTCGATCGATCCGCGCCTCTCCAAGCCGGAACATGCCGCGTTGAAGGCGGCTCTGGCAAGAAAGTGGAAGGGGAAATTGGAGTTGTTCACGGTGAGCTAAGACAACGTGATCCGTGCAGGGACGACCGGCCGGTCGTCCTACTTGATCTTTAGGCATGTTTTCGATAGGATACGGAACCATGTTATCGTGGACCCGCCTCAAGGACGATCTTTACAACGGCGTCGTGCTTCTGAGAAAGGGAATGATCACCACGGCCGTCTATTCGTCCCAGGAGATCGACCGATTGAAATTCCGTTACCGGCTTCAGGCCGCGGATCGGCGACTGACGGAGGCGTATCGGGTGTTGGGGAAGTACGGATTAGTGAAGCTTGCGGCCGGTCGTCCCGAACACACGCAGCTCATGAAGGAGCGGGAATGGTCTCGTCTGATTCAAGAAATCGATGAAAAGCGCGCCGAGCTGGAAAAATTAACGGCGGAGCGCGAATCGTTCGACCGGGAAGAAAAACAAAGCGAGAAATGATGAGCCTGTGATTTTAGCCGGAATCGATATCGGGACGAATACGGTGCGGTGGTTGACGGCCGAGATCGGCCGGATCGGAGATCGCTTGGAGCTTCGTCCGATTCACGAAGGCCGTCGGATCACGCGGTTGGGAGAAGGGATCGTCCATACCGGACGGCTGTCCCCGGCCGCGATGAACCGAACCCTTCAGGCCTTAAAAGAGTTCCGTGCGGAGGTCGCGGACTTTTCGGCGGACCGGATCGTCGGCGTGGCCACCAGCGCGGTCCGCGAGGCCGCCAACCGGGAACCGTTCCTGAGCCGGGTGAAAGAGGAGATCGGCCTTTCGGTCGAGGTGATTTCGGGCGAAGAAGAGGCCCGCCGGACGCTGCGGGGCGTGCGGTACGGACTCGGAGGAGAAGACCGGGGTCACCGAGACCTGGTCGTCATCGACATCGGCGGAGGAAGCACCGAATGGATGCTCGTGGCGGAAGGCCGGATTCGGGAGATGAGGACCGTTCCGACCGGCGTGGTGAAGTTGACGGATCGTTATCCGGTCGCCGGTCCGCTGACGGCGGCCGATCAACGGCGTCTGATCGCCGAGATCGAGGAGCTGTTCCGACCGGTGGTCGAATCGGCGGCCCAAGTCCTGCGGGGGTCGCCCGGCGGCTGTTTCGTCGGCACGGCCGGAACCGTGACGACGCTGGCTGCGCTGGAGCTGGCCATGACGAGCTATGATCCGTCGCGCGTCCAGAACATGCGGCTCAGTTTGGATCGCGTGAAGAGCTGGCATCAGAAACTGGTTGGGATGACCTTGATTGAACGGAGGCGCCTCGCGGGTCTCGAACGGGGGCGTGAGGATCTGATCGTGGCCGGCGCGGCGCTGCTTTTGACCGCGATGCGGATGATCGGCGCAAACGAGGTGGTCGTCAGCGATTATGGATTAAGAGAGGGCGTGCTGATCGATGGGTTCGAGCGGCGCGAGACGGAGTCATTGGAACGCATTCAACGAGGAGAAGTCGCATGAAACGGCAGCGGGTGAGCGGCGTCGCAGCAGGGATATTCATCATCAGCATGGGACTCGGCATGGGGACGGCTTGGGCCCAAGGAGGAAATCCGGTGGTCACGATCGAGACGGACAAAGGCAAGATCATCTTTGAAATGTTTCCGGATGCGGCGCCCAAGACCGTGGCGCGCATCGCGGAGTTGATCAAGCAGGGGTTCTACAACGGCCTGACCTTCCACCGCGTCGTTCCGGGCTTCGTGATTCAAGGCGGGGACCCCAAAGGGAACGGGACGGGCGGATCGGGGGTGAAACTTCCGGCCGAGTTCAATAAGAAACCGCACCTGCTCGGCACCGTGGCCATGGCCCGCGCGAACGATCCGGACAGCGCCGACAGCCAGTTTTACATCTGCCTCGCCCCGCAGTCTTTTCTCGACGGCAAGTATACCGTCTTCGGCCAGGTTACGGACAAGGACAGCCTCGATGTGATCCAAAAAATCCGCGTCGGTGACGCGATGAAGACGGTCACCGTGAAATAAGACATGGAAGATCCGCCGGCTCAACCCCTGGGATGAAATTGCCGGTGGATCTGTTTTAGACGGTGACGGGTGACTTCCGTGTAGATTTGCGTGGTGGAGAGATCGGCGTGGCCCAACATGGCCTGGACCGAGCGCAGATCGGCTCCGCGCTCCAGAAGATGGGTTGCGAACGAGTGCCTCAGCGTGTGGGGCGAAACGGGACGCCGGATCCCGGCAAGCCGGACGTATTTTTTGAGCAGTTTCCAGCAACCCTGTCGCGTGAGCCCGCGTCCGGAGCGGTTTAGGAAGACGAGATCCGTGACGCGTCCTTTGGCCAGTCTTTCCCGACCGCCGGCCAGGTACGTCTTCAGTTTTTGAATAGCCACGTCGCCGATCGGGATGATTCGCTGTTTTCGGCCCTTGCCGGTGGCCAGGACGTATCCTACTTCGGTATTGACGGCCTGAATCGGCAGCTCGGTGAGTTCCGAGACGCGCAACCCGGCGGCATACATCAATTCGATCAAGGCGTCGTCCCGAACGGCCGAGGGCGTCCCGCCCTTGGGCAGGTTGACAAGACGCTCGACCTCTTCGAAGGACAACGTCTTCGGCAGCCGCCGCCAGTCCCGCGGCGATTCCAGGTTTTGCGTGGGGTCCGTTTGAAGAAGATTCTCACGATTCAAAAACCGATAGAAGTTGCGGAGGGTCGCGATCTGGCGCGCCAACGACCGCGAGGAGAGGCCCTTCTGTTTTCGGTCCGCCAGAAAATCCAGGAGATCCCGACGGGTGATCTCATCCCACCGTGCGCGTCTTTTCTGTTGAAGAAATTCGGAAAATCGTTTCAGGTCGGCGCCGTACGCCGTGAGCGTATTGGGCGAGAGTCCTTTCTCGACCGTGAGATATTGGAGAAACTGTTGGATGGTGGTCTGCATGCGGATGCCGTTTGCGGCAAGGATATTCTACGGCAATCGGTTGATGAACACAAGTGTGCCATCACGAGGCCGTTTGATGGATATTACAATTCCGATTCCAGGGGATTTTTTGTTTGACAAAATGCCTTTTATCTTATATAGTTAGAAAGCTATTTAAGGTATTTTCCACACAGCGGACAAAGGGGTCCAAGCCGAAGGCCATGGAAACCGATTTTAAGTTTAATTCCATTGATGAGGCCATCGAAGAGATCAAACGAGGCCGGATGATCATCTTGGTGGATGACGAAGACCGTGAGAACGAGGGGGATCTCGTCATGGCGGCCGAGAGGGTCACCCCGGAGGCGATCAATTTCATGGCCAAGAACGGCCGCGGTTTGATCTGTCTTACCTTGACGCCGGAGCGGGTGGATGAGCTCCAATTGCCGCCGATGGCCTCCGAGAACACCGCGACCTTCGGAACGGCCTTTACCGTCTCGATCGACGCGAGGGAAGGCGTGAGCACGGGGATCTCGGCGTCGGACCGAGCGACGACCATCGTGACCGCCATCCATCCAAAGACGAAGCCTTCGGATCTGGCCCGTCCGGGGCATATCTTTCCGCTGAAGGCCCAAAAGGGCGGCGTCCTCAAACGGGCCGGACAGACGGAAGGCTCCGTGGATTTAGCCCGCCTGACCGGTCTCTACCCGGCCGGTGTTCTCTGCGAGATCATGAACGAGGACGGGACGATGTCGCGCGTCCCTCAACTCATGGAGTTTGCGCAACGCCATCATCTGAAGATTGTGACGGTTAAAGATCTCATCGAGCATCGAATGCAGCGGGAGTCCCTGGTCCGCCGGATCACCGAAGCGATGCTGCCGACCCAATACGGCGAATTCAGGCTCATCGTGTTTGAAAACGAGATCGATCAGGGGATCCATATCGCGTTGGTCAAAGACAAGATCAACGGGGAAGATCCCATCCTGGTCCGCGTCCATTCGGGTTGCCTGACGGGCGACGTGTTCGGTTCGGAACGATGCGATTGCGGCGAGCAACTGCATCGCGCCATGGAAATGATCGAGGCGGCCGGACGAGGAGTTCTATTGTACTTGAATCAGGAAGGACGCGGAATCGGCCTTCTCAACAAGGTCAAGGCGTACGGCCTGCAGGATCAGGGGATGGACACGGTTCAGGCGAATCTCGAATTGGGATTTAAGCCGGATCTCCGGGATTACGGGATCGGCGCGCAGATCCTCGTGAATCTCGGACTGCGCAAGATCCGTCTGATGACGAACAATCCCCGGAAGATCGTCGGCGTGGACGGATACGGGTTAAAGGTGGTCGAACGCGTGCCGATCGAGACGGCGCCGCATGAGCGCAACGTGCGGTATCTCAGAACCAAAAAACAGAAGTTGGGTCATCTTTTGGATAAGGTGTGACGGAGCCGTTGCGTCCGCCGGGTCGGGAATGATCAAGATTCACGAAGGAGACCTCAAAAGCGATCACCGTCGATTCGGAGTCGTCGTCAGCAAATTCAACGGCGAGGTGACCGAAAAATTGTTGGAGGGCGCGTTGGCCGCCTTGAGAAAGCACGGGGTTCGGGAAAAGGACATTGAGATCGCCCGCGTCCCGGGCGCTTTTGAGATTCCGTTGACGGCCAAACGATTGGCTCAATCGGGCGCGTTTCATGCCGTGATCTGTTTGGGGGCCGTCATTCGAGGTGAAACGTCCCATTTCGAGCACATCAGCCGGACCATGAGTCAAGGCATTTCGCAGGTGATGCTGGAGACGGGCGTTCCGATCAGCCTCGGGGTGTTGACGGCGGATACCGTGGAGCAGGCCGTGCAGCGGGCCGATCCCAAGCGGTTTGATCGAGGCGGCGACGCGGCCAAGACCGCGCTTGAAATGGTCGGGCTTCTCCACCATCTGAAGTAGACGACCCGGAGGGGACAGATTTGAAATCTGTCCCCATCCGGTTATAAGGCAGTCATCAGGCTTTGCCTGGGGCTGCCGCGGGGTGTGGGGGCATCGGAGGACCCGTTTTAGTTTTATCCGCACGGGCCCCCACTGATGATAGCGGCGACGTGAGCCCCTATGATAGTTCTTTGAGAATCCAATGGGTTTTCGACGGAAATCAAGAGAGCTTGCGCTCCAGATGCTTTTCCTGCTGGATGTAAATAAGGACGGACCGGATTGGCGCAAGCAATTCTGGGAGCTTCATCCGGCTCCCCCGGACGTCGCGGCCTTTGCGGACCGTCTCGTGGACGGGGTTCTCGATCATCAGGCCGAGATCGATCGCCTGATCCAAAAACATGCGTTGCACTGGACGCTGAATCGAATGTCCATTGTCGACCGCAACATTCTTCGATGCGCGGTCTTCGAGCTTCTCGTTTTGTCGGATGTCCCGGCCAAGGTGACGATGAACGAGGCGATCGAGATCGCGAAACGGTATTCGGATGCGGAGTCAGGGGCTTTCGTAAACGGCATTCTGGATCATATCGTGAGGGAAGAGTCCATCGCCAAGAAGGAGGCTTGAGGCCGCCGCGAGATGGTATCATGACGCCGGTGAACGTCATTTCTGAGAAGGCCACCCGGATTCGCAGCGAGATCCTCGTTGCGGGATTCTTTCAAGACGACCGACCCCTGTACGGGCTGGCCGCCGAGATTGATTGGATCCATAACGGCATCGTTTCCCGCTTGATTCTCCGCAACAAGATCCGAGGCGCGTTCGGAGAAGCAACGCTGTTGGCCGCGCAGCGAAAACTGCATGCGCCGAAGATCCTGATCGTGGGGCTCGGGAAAAGAGGGGAACTCACCGCCCGAACGCTTCAGGATCTCTACGCCCGCATCGACCGCATCCTGTTGCAGCTTCAGATCAACGACGGCGTGGTCGAACTCTTCAGCCCGTCCGACGGCGCGACGCCGGGGACGGGAGGCGTGGAAGCGGCCGTGCGAAACCTCGGAACGGATCCGAACCGCCGACGGATGATCCATCTCTTGGTTTCGGACGAAGAAAAAGCGCAACGCATTCAACAGCAGGTCCTTCACCTGACGGGAAAGGCATGATTGAGCGGTATACCCTGCCCAAAATGAAGGCCGTTTGGGAGACCCGCCACAAACTCGAAACGTGGCTCCGGATTGAATTGTGGGTTTGCGAGGCCCTGGCCCGCGATGGGCGGATTCCGAAAGAGGCCATCGGGGTCATCCGAAAGAAGGCCCGGATCGATCCGAAACGGATGGACGAGATCGAGCGGACGGTCAAGCATGACGTGATCGCGTTTCTCACCATGCTGGCCGAACAGGTCGGCCCCGCGTCCCGATTCATTCATCTGGGTCTGACATCGTCGGACATCCTCGATACCGCGCTGGCCGTCCTGATGCAGGAGGCCGCGGATTTGATCCTCGCGGACCTGGACCGGTTAATGGACGTTCTTCGTCGCCGCGCGATGGAATTCAAAGGGACGGTGATGGTCGGCCGGTCTCACGGGGTTCACGGTGAGCCGATCACCTTCGGCCTCAAGCTCGCCCTCTGGTATGCCGAAACCCGACGGAATCTGGAGCGGATGCGGCAGGCCAAGGAAACGACCCGGCATGGAAAATTGTCGGGCGCGATGGGAACCTACGCCCACCTGGATCCTTCCATTGAAGAATTCGTTTGTGAGAAATGCGGTTTGAAACCGGCCCCGATCTCGAACCAGATCATTCAACGGGACCGACATGCCCAGTACCTCACGACCCTCGCGATCATCGCCAGCAGCGTGGATAAGTTCGCCACCGAGATCCGCCACCTTCAACGAACCGAGGTCTTGGAGGCCGAGGAGTTCTTTTCGGAAGGACAGAAGGGGTCTTCGGCCATGCCGCACAAGCGGAATCCCATCGGGGCCGAGAACCTGTCCGGCCTGGCGCGCGTCGTCCGCGCGAATGCTCAGGCGGCCCTGGAAGATGTGGCCCTGTGGCATGAACGGGACATCAGTCATTCCTCGGTGGAGCGGGTGATCATTCCGGACAGCGCCATCCTGACGGATTATCTGTTGAACCGTTTGACGGACATGGTCGAGACCTTGCTGGTCTACCCGGAACAGATGAAGGCCAATCTGGAACGCACCGGCGGACTGATTTATTCCCAGCGGCTCCTCTTGGAATTGACCAAGCGGGGCGCCCGACGGGAAAAGGCGTATGAAGCGGTGCAACAATTGGCGATGGCGGCTTGGCGGGGGGAAGGTCGGTTTGCGGAGATGGTCCGGACCGATCGTTTCATCGGAAAATACCTGAAGCCGCGGGAGATCCGGGATTGTTTTGAACCGGACTATTATCTGCGCCATCTGGACACGATCTATAAACGGGTTTTCTCTTAGATGAAAGCCAAAGTTTACGTGACGCTCAAGAGCGGCATCTTGGACCCGCAGGGCAAAGCGGTTCAACAATCGCTTCATCATCTCGGATACACGTCGGTCAAAGACGTCCGTCTCGGAAAATATATCGAGATGGAGCTTTCGCCAATGCCAGCGGAGGAGGCCAAGCGACAGGTAGCCGAGATGTGTCGCAAGCTGTTGGCCAATACGGTGATCGAGGACTTCCGATTTGAGGTTGAGGGATAAAGGCAGATGAGTCTTGAGGGACGCTTAGAGGATCTGGGATTAAGCGACATCTTCCAGATCATCAGTTTGAGCAAGCGGTCCGGCGTTCTGACCTTGATCCGGAAGGAGGGAACGGGACGCCTGGTCTTCAACCATGGCCAGGTCATTTTTGCTTCTTCGGATACGCGAAGCCGCCTCGGCTACACGCTGGTGAAGAAAGGCATCATCACAAACGACGATCTTGAGTATGCGTTGCGGGTTCAGAAGGGACGAGGGTCCATGAAACCGATCGGGACCCTTTTGATGGAGATGGGAGCCGTCGATCAAGGAACGCTTGAGCGGGAAATCCGCGAGCACATCATTTTCATCACGAAGGACCTGTTGAGCTGGAATACCGGTTCTTTTCATTTTGAACTGGGGCCTGCGACGGAGGAAGAGGTGGTGCTCCGGGTCGGCCTGAACACCGAATTCCTGCTTTTGGAAGGCGCGCGCCTTCAGGATGAGGAACAGAAGATCAAGGACGAAGAACAGGGCGGAAAGATAGAAACGCCGCCCCAAAAATTAGAGACGTCCTCCGCGAAATTGGAAACCCCCTCCGCAAAACCGGCGACGCCTCCTCCGCCGGACCCTGCCGGGATCTCCGCGCATCCGCCGGAACCGGCCGAGACCGCAGTCGGAAAAACGAAATCGGCGGAGGAGAAATTATCCGTGTCGCTGAGCAGTGCCGCTTCCGTTTACGGAAAGGGCCGGAAAGATCTGGCGCTTCTGGCCTCGATGATTGAGGAACTGTCCGGTCCCGCGACGAGCAGCGAGATCACGCTGCTGGTCCTGCGGTTTGCGAGCGAGATCATGAACCGGGCCGTGATCCTCATGGTCCGAAAAGAAGACATCGTGGGACTGGGGCAGTTTGGCCTGGCGCTTCCCGAAGGTTCGCCGCAAGAACGCGTCCGGGCGATTCGCATACCGCTTTCGGAGCCGTCGATCTTCAGCGATGTGGTCGAAAGGAAAATGACCTACAAAGACTCGCTGACTCGGTCCAAGTGGCATCAATATTTCCTTGACCAGATCGGCAAGGAATGGCCGACGGAGGTTTTCATCGCCCCCCTAATCTGCGAGGGCCGCGCGATCGCGATTCTCTACGGGGATAATGTTCCCGGCAAAGATAAAATCGGGGACACGGAGGGTCTGGAGGCGTTTATCAAAGTGACCGGTTTCGCGTTTGGAAAGGCCCTGCTCGAACGAAAGCTCCAAGACACGCAGTCGTCGAAGTCATAACCGACAGGCGATGGAAAAGGAGAGCCAAGATGCCGAAGAAAGTGCTTGTGGTTGAAGATTCCACCGCCATGCGTTCGTTGATCGCATCCACGGTTGAAGAATTGAAGGGGTATGAAACCGTCGAGGCCGGCAACGGTTTCGAAGCGCTCAAGGCCCTCCCCGCGCACCGTTTCGACCTCATCATTACGGACATCAACATGCCGGACATCAACGGTCTTGAAATCATCCATTTTGTGAAGAACAACGAGGACTATAAGAATATTCCGATGATCGTGGTCACGACGGAGCAGGGCGATGAGGATCGGAAGAAAGGATTGGCTCTGGGGGCGACGGAATACATCACCAAGCCGTTTGATCCGGAACAATTGAAGGCGGTCGTGAAGCGGGTGACCCGCGGATGACGCCCTGAAGATCGGGAAGCGCGAAATGGCCAAGAAAGAAGACTCCCTCAAAGAATTTGTGGCCGAGGCCGAAGAGATCATCGAAAGGCTGAACCAGAATCTTCTCGAGCTGGAGGCCACGGAGGATAAGACCGCGGTGCGGCCGGATGTCTTAAACGCGATCTTCCGGGCCGCGCACACCTTGAAGGGCATGTCCGGCATGGTGGGTCTGAAAAAAGTCTCGGAGGTCAGCCATCGCCTGGAAGACATGCTGGACCATCTGAGGATGGGGAAGCTCGGTTTAAGTCCGCCGGTGATGGATACCCTCTTTAAAGGGATGGAGCTGATCCGGGGGATGATCGCCGACGTGAATGGCGGCAAGGGGGAGCTGGCCGACATCGCCGCCCTTCTCCGGCAGATCCAAGAGGTCATGACCGGCGAGGCGACGCAGACGTCTTCGGCCGGGATTGAGGGAATCGATCCGGGTGTCCTCAAAGTGCTGACCGAGTACGAAACCCACCGTCTGAACGAAAACATACGGCTGAACCTGAATCTCTTCGAACTCACCGCGCGATTTAAACTGGAAACCTTCGACAAGGATTTGGCTAAGTTAAGCCAACGATTGCAGTCCCTGGGCGAGATTATTTCGACGTTGCCCAGTCCGGGAATGTCCCCTGAAACGGGGATCCTCTTTAACCTGATCCTCGGGACCCAGGCCGACATCGAGACGATCCGATCCCAATTATCCGAGGAGCGGCTTGAGATCAAGGCGATCGGGCCGAAGGGGAAGAGAACCCCGACGGACGAGGCCCCCGCCGCGGCGATGCCGGCCCAGGGCGAGGACAAACCCGGTGAAACGATTCGAAGCATTACGCCGACCGTTCGGGTGGATATCGGCAAACTGGACTCTCTTCTGAACATCGTGGGTGAGCTGGTCTTGAACAAAGCGGTGATCGGGCAGATCGGAAAAGAAATGCGCGCAAACCGCGGCTTTACGACCGAAGGCGTCGAATTACAAAAAGCCTACCAGGCCTTGGACCGCCGCGTCGGGGAGCTCCAGGAAGGGTTGATCGAGATTCGGATGATCCCGATCGGACAGGTTTTCGACCGACTGGTTCGTGTGGTTCGAAAACTGTCGCGGGAACTCGGTAAGGAGGTGGATCTCCAGATCTCGGGAGAGGAAACCAAGCTGGACAAATCCATGATCGAGGAGATCGCGGATCCGTTGATGCACTTGATCCGCAATTCGCTGGACCACGGGATCGAAACAAAGGAGGAGCGCCGGAAAACCGGGAAGCCGGACGTCGGGATCATCAGCCTGCGGGCGATCCAAAAAGGGAATAACGTCGTCATCGAGGTCGAGGACGACGGCATGGGGATCGATCTGGCGAAGGTCTATAAAAAAGGACTGGAGCGAGGCCTGCTGGATAAAAATAAGGAATACGATCGGCGGGAGCTGATCAATGTCTTGTTCAGCCCCGGTTTCAGCACGGCGGACGAGGTCACGGAAGTCTCGGGCCGCGGCGTGGGACTGGATGTGGTGGCCAAGAACATCAGCAAGCTGAGCGGGATGGTGGACGTGGAGACCGAGGTGGGAAGAGGCACCCAGTTTTCAATCACGCTGCCCATCACGTTGATCATCATCAAGGCCTTGGTCGTGCGCATCGGCGCGGAGATCTACGCCATTCCGTTGAACTCGGTTTCCGAAAGCCTGATGATCCAGCAGAAAGACATCCGAACCGTGGAAAGGCGGGAAGTGATCCAGCTTCGGGATCACACCCTTTCCCTGTTGAGGATCAAGGATCTGTTCCATCTCTCGGCCGGTCCATCGCAAGAGGGCCGTCTCTATGTCATCGTGGTCGGGCTCGCCGAAAAACGCCTCGGGTTGGTGGTGGACGCCATTGAGGGGCAACAGGAGATCGTGATCAAATCGCTGGGGGACTTCCTGCGCGACACGCCGGGCATCGCCGGAGCGACCGAGCTGGGCAACCAGAAAACGATTTTGGTCCTGGATGTCGCGGCTTTGATCGAGGAGGCGACGCAGGCCCATGCCGGCGATAAAAAGGCCGAGCAGGATTCGAAGCGGAAAGCGGCTGCTCGGCCGTGAAGATGAAGCCCATGAAGAAAAAGGGGCGGGTTTAAACCCGCCCCTTTTTTGTTTCGGTTAGAAATCCACGACGGCTTGAAGGAGATAGCCGTTGAGATGATACTTCGATTCATCTACCGCTGTCGTCGGATCGTTCTTCCTGTTATTTATCTGGTATTCGGCTCTCATGACAAAATGGGGATAAGGAGAGTAACCGATTCCCAGTGCGATCTGGGTCGTCTCATCCTTCTTCTTCTTGGTATCCGTGTCGGGGTCGAGATAATCATACCGGATTACCGGTTCTAAGTAATTCAGTCCTTCCTCATTGAAGTTCAAGCGGTAGGAGCCCTGCACATAATAGCTTTTGGAATCCACCTTCACCTTGCCCGTGACCGGGCCCGGGACATCCGCCTTTCTTTTCACATACTCTCCGCGCAGAACAAGACCGGCCGCCTGGACCTGAAGATCACCGCCCATTAGAGAAAAGTTCAGTTTTTCGGGGGCGTCGGTCGCGCTGTACCGGCCGCCGCTATAGGACCCGCCGATTTCAATCAGGCTTTCATCCAGTTGAAACGGAACGCTGACCCGCGCGATGACGTCTCTGCTTGAGTTGTTGTCCCGGTCCTGGCGGGCTGCTTCGCCTTGCGTTAGAAAATCGATCGGATTGCCATTTTTATCCTTATCGCCAGGCCCGTTCACAACCGCAACCTCATAGGTCAATCCGACCGGATCGGGCTTGATCCGGCCATAGGCGTTGACGCCGACCTCGGTCCATTCGGTGAAGAGCAGTGCGTCCGTCATGAGGGGTCGGCTGATCAGCTTACGAATCGGGGCTTGATAATCTCGAATTTCAAGTCCGAACGGAGAGTAGAACTTGCCCAGACGGAGCGAAAGATAATCGGCGGCCAGGTTCCAATCAAGGAAGCCGCGGTCCAAGGTGATCTCGCCGCTGCCGCCGTGTTCGTATTCCACTTCACTTAAGACGGTGAGGTTTTGTCTGATCTTCGCAAGCGAATTGAAATAGAAGTTGTGGAGGTCGAACGTGGATGTTCCCGGGCCTCCGACCTCATCGCTCTGTCCATCTTTCTGGAAATCGAAATATTCAAGATTGATGAACCCGTGAAACTCCGCAAAGGTATCCGGGCTTCCGTATTGGAGCCCGGATACCTTTGACGTTTCGGCTGCATAACCGATGCCGCTTCCAAAGGCTAATAACCCGATCACGCTTAGGATCACCAGATTTCTACGGATTTGTTTCATAGAACATCCTCCTATCTGTCAGGTTTAGAGCTATCAGCACATAAACTATATCACAATACATAAGAAATAGGCTATTGTCAAGAAAATTGAATAGTTATGGGAAAACCGAAAATTGTCTTTGTTCAAACCCACAATTCTGTGGGATGTGCTATACTGAAAACGCGGGAGGTTTTCCGACGATGTCTAAGCTGGGCGCAGAACTGTATGGAACGTCCGAAGTCTGCCGACAAGTGGGTATTTCATTACGACAGCTGGAGTATTGGATTCTTATCGGGATCGTCGCTCCACATTTAGAACAGCACGGCTTAAAGTTCTTTAAGCGATTCAGTGAACAGGACCTCGAGATCTTAAAACAGGTTAAGTTATTAACGGATGAAGGGTTCTTAGTCAGTCGCGCATTGGATAAGGTGAAGAAGGGACGGCCCGATCTGTTTTCCTGAAGGTAAACGACCATGTTGATTTATCAGTTTTTATTGACAAGACTTTTGTTCTGGGGTAAAGTGCCCGTATATTTTCAAACCCATTCATCCTTGAGGATCCCGCCCATATGGGTATGAATGTTTTGATCGTGGATGATTCGAAGACCACCCGCCGTGAGATCATCCAAACCCTCCGCAAAGAGAAGTCCTTGGAATCCGTTCTTGAAGCGAGCAACGGCGCTGAAGCCCTCAAGCTGATCTCGGATAAAAAAGTGGATCTTATTCTGACCGATCTGATGATGCCCGTGATGGATGGGTTTCAACTCATCGAAACCTTAAAGAGCGACGAACGTTTTAACGGTATTCCCGTCATCTTATTGAGCGTTCGGTCGGATCTTGAGGATCGCGTGAAGGGGCTGGAGCGGGGCGCTTGGGATTTCCTGGTCAAACCGGTCCATCCCGTGGAATTACTAGCCCGCATCAAGGCGATGCTTCGAGTCAAAGCGCTTCAGGACAGCTTACGGACCCGGATTCACCAATTGGAACGGCTTTCGATTATTGACGGGCTGACCGGTTTATACAATAAAAAATACTTGATCGAGTTCTTGCGTCGGGAAGTGAATCGGGCCAAGCGGTTTAAATTCATGCTGTCCTGCATCATGATGGATGTGGATCACTTTAAGGAGGTCAACGATACGCACGGCCACACGCGCGGAGACCATGTATTAAAGGAATTGGGAGGGCTGTTGGGCGACTTAATCCGCGGCTACGATTTTGCGGCTCGATACGGCGGGGATGAATTCACGCTGGTTTTTCCACAGCAGGCCCGTCCGGACGGGACCCAAGGCTTGGCCGAACGGGTCCGGAAGTCCGTTGAAGGACATGCCTTTGAAAAAGTCGGGGCCCGACGGCCGATTCGGATCACCGTGAGCATGGGGATCACAACGCTCTATCCGGACAGTCCCGATGATCACGAGGCGCTCTTAGAACGCGCGGACGACGCGCTCTATAGGGCCAAGTCCCAAGGACGCAACTGCATCGTTACGGTTTGAAGGACCCCATGGCGAAAAGCAAGAGGCGGAAACGAACGTCGGCCGTTGGAAACCCCAAGCGAACGAGAGGGACGGCGGCCGCCTCGCCCGAGACGGTTTCTTTCAGCCCCCCCTTGGGGAAAACCGGTGAAACCACCGCGGAAGCCGCACGACCGACGGTTGTCCTGAGCGAAACGGCTGAAGTGAAGGATTCGCCTGTCTTGCCGGATACGACGTCGGAGACCCCACCGGCGGATTCGTCTGTCGTGCCGCTTGACGCCCCCGATAGGCCGGAGGCGGCTGCGGCCGAATCCGAAATGATCCTGGAGCTGCTGGCCTTTCGATTGGCGGATGAAGAATATACCATCGATATTCTGATGATCAAGGAGATCATCCGATCGGTCGAGATTACATCGGTTCCGAGAACAAGGCCGTTCATCAAAGGAATCATTTCACTCCGCGGGATGATCATTCCAGTTTTTGATCTTCGAACGCGTTTGGGATTGACCGAATCGCTTCCCGACCGCGCGACGCGGATCGTGGTGGTCGTACTTGAAAAAGGATTGATCGGCCTGATTGCGGATCAGGTGACCGAAGTGGTCAAAGTAAAGTCGAGTCAGATCGAGCCGCCCCCGACGACCGGCGGCGGTTCGTTATCCGGACATCTCAAAGGCATGGCGCGCGTCAACGGGCGTCTTTTGATTCTTTTGGACCTTGAAAAAGCAATCACGTCGGAATAGCACTTGGAGTGCGGCGTTTTCCATTGAACGGTGGTCATCAGGCGCCGAGGTTGAGGATGACATGATGCGGTGTCGGGTTCTTCTTTTTTTAACGGCATTGATTTTTATCGACGCCCATGATGTCCGGGCCCAGTCCTACCGCAATGCGGTGCAGGTTCCTCCGGTCGAAGTGTATCAGTCCATGCTGAATTTTGTGGACCAGAAAGAATATGCCAAAGTGATCGGCTCGTTGAATACCCTCGCGCCGATTGTGAATCATATCACGGCAAAGTTTACGGACAATCCTTTGGATGGGATCAAAAAGGCCATTGATAAAGGCCGTCCGGATGAAATACTGCTGAGCGTTCAGACCCTGATTATCCTGGATATGAAAGATCTGCTGGACGAGGCGATTAGACAGGTCGACCAATCGCCGGAGGCTTCCAAGACACAGGTCAGAACCGCCCGCCTGAACTACGAACTCTTGTCGTCTTATGTCCAGAAAAAGGATTTTCCCGCAGACCAGAAGATCAAGAAGAATTTTACGGACTCCTTCCGGCTGCTGGGATCGGAATCGCTCTACTCGGCCGAGAAGACCCGGGTCAATACGAATCAGCTCAAGCGACTATGGGTGGAAATTGTCTTTAACCTGTCGAAAGTATTTGTGGTAAAAGGGGCATAAGGAAATGATGACGGAGGATCAACCCGCGGAGGGTCGAATGCGCGTTAAAAAATATGATCTTTCATGTCTTGCCCTTTGCATGGCAGGGCTGATATCGGCGGTTTTTGTGAGAGGTGCCCAGGCGGTGCTGGACTTTTAACCCGGAGAGGTGTCCCATGACGCAACGAATGACGGTTGTTTTTTGGGTTGCAATGACGATCGGTTTTCTAAACGCCGATCGCGCGCTGGCGCAAGCGTATCGAAACGCGGTGGGGGTTCCGCCGGTGGAGGTTTACCAGTCCATGCTCAATTTTGCGGATCGGAAAGAATACGCCAAGGTGATGGGATCGTTGACTGTCCTTTCGCCGATCGTGAATCATATCGGGACGAAGTTCAAAGATAACCCCTCGAAAGGGATCAAGAAGGCCGTGGACAAAGGGGACCCGGATGAAATTCTATTAAGCGTGCAGGCCTTAATCGTCCTGGATGTTAAGGATCTCTTGGACGAAGCGCTCCAGCAGGCGGCGGCATCACCGGATGGTTCTAAGACGCTGCTCAAGATCGCCCGACTGAACTATGAGCTGTTGTCCCCGTATGCCCAGAAAAAGGATTTTGCCGCGGACACAAAGATCAAAAAGACGTTTACGGAATTATTCCGAACCCTGGGATCGGAAGTCGATTCCGAACAGATCAGACGGTTTACCGCGGATATTATTTCTAATCTGTCCGAGCTATTTCCTTCAAAGGCGTCTTGAACCGCCTTTGATCGAACCAACGGGAGGGGGCCATGTTGCAGATACTGAAAATTGGCGGCGGGCGATACGGTCTGCGGTTTAAATTCATCGCGCTGATCAGCTTGCTCTTGATCGTATCCGGCACAAGCCTGGGATGGCTGTTTATTCATCGGACCAAGACCTCCCTTGAGGAGGAACTCAAACGGCGAGGCATCTCGCTGGCCAAGAACCTGGCCTACAACAGCACCTACGGCGTCTCGATCGAGGATACCGGGGTTCTGGACCGCTTTGTGAAGGGGATCGTCGCGGAATCCGACGTGGCCTACGTGATGATCATGGATCGTCAAGGAAAGATCCTGGCGCACAGCACTGCATCCGAGGTCGGCAAATCGCTGACGGACGAGACCACGAAGAACGCGTTGGAGGCCAGGGAGCCGCTGGTCCAGTCGGCCACGATGAGGAAAATGGAAACGGTCTACGACATCGCGTCTCCCGTCGTTGCAAAGGGCGATTTTTCCGGGGCCGTCGAGTCGAAATCGGGCGGGGCGTCGGAATCGGAGCGCATCGGGGTGGTCCGCATCGGGCTTTCTCCGGGCAGCCTCAATGAGAAGTTAAGGGGGCTGGTGGCCGTGGTCATCTTCATGACCGTGATCGTGGTCGCCCTGGGCATTGCGGTCTCGGCCGTCTTTGTCCGGTTGATCGTCCGGCCGATCGAGCAGATGGCGGGCGCCGCCGTCAAGATCGCCGACGGCGACTTCACCCAAAAGGTTCATGCCACTTCCCAAGACGAGGTGGGCGTTTTAGGGGCGACCTTCGACAAGATGTCCGGCAATCTGAGCCTCATGATCCAACAGATCCAAGAAGTCGCGGACAATGTGGCTCACACATCCGGCCGATTAAATACCAGCAGCAAGCAGATGTATGAGGGCGCTCAGACCCAGGCCGGCTCGACCGAAAAGGCGGCCTCTTCGATCGAACAGATGAACGGCTCGATCAAGCAGATCGCGGAGGGCGTCGAGATTCTTTCTTCTTCAGCCGAAGAAACCTCCTCCTCGATCCTGGAGATGAGCTCCTCGATCGGGGAGGTGGCGAACAATTCCGCCGGACTGTCGACGGCGGTGGACGACACCTCGTCCTCCATCATCCAAATGTCCGCTTCCGTCAAGCAGGTTGCCGACAACGTGACGATCCTTTCCTCCGCCGCCGAAGAAACGGCGTCCGCCGTCAATGAAATCAACAGCACCGTCCGCGAGGTGGAGAACCATGCGAAAGAGTCCGCGATGCTCTCGGAGCAGGTCACCAAAGATGCGAAAGAGCTGGGGATGAAATCCATCGAGAAAACGATTTCCGGGATGAATAAGATTCGGGAAACCGTCGTCAAATCGGCGGATGTCATCAATCGCCTGGGCGAACGTTCGGAGCAGATCGGCAAGATCCTGACGGTCATTGATGAGGTGACGAAACAGACCAATCTGTTGGCGTTAAACGCCGCCATTCTGGCCGCGCAGGCCGGCGAGCAGGGAAAAGGTTTTGCCGTGGTGGCGGATGAAATTAAAAATCTTGCGGATCGCACCGGGACGTCCACGAAAGAAATCGCCCAGTTGATCGGCAATGTGCAGGCCGAGGCCAAGGACGCCGTGGAATCGGTCCGGGACGGGGCCAAGAGCACTGAAGAGGGGGTGCGCCTCTCCTTGGAGGCGGGGGAGGCCCTCAAGAAGATCCTCGATACGGCCACCAAATCCACGGGGATGGCCCGGGAGATCGAACGGGCCACGGTCGAACAGACGCGGGGAATTCGACTGGTGACCGACTCCATCCAGCGTATCAACACCATGGTGCAGCAGATTTCCAAGGCGACCCAGGAACAGAGCCGGGGCAGCGAGCAGATCATGCAGGCCTCCGAGCGGATGAGGGACATGACCCGTCAGGTCAAGATGTCGACGGAAGAACAGGCCAAGGGGAGCCGTCAGATCACCAAAGCGGTCGGAAACGTCACGGAACGCGTCCAACAGATCGCCCATGCCATCAATGAACAGAAACGTGAAAGTGAGGTGATCATGCGTTCGGTGGAAGACGGGCGGAGCCTCTCGCGGCAGAGCGTGAAGGTGGTGTCCGAAATGAACACGATGGTCGAGGATCTGGCCAAACAGGCGGAGCATCTTAAACAATCCATCGGACGCTTCAAGGTAAAGTCGTGAGGGGCATCCATGCCGAAGACGGAGAGCAAGGACAAGGCCGGTGAATTTCAGGTCGTCAGTTTTAAGGTGGACGATAAGCAATACGCGATTGATATCACCAAGATCATCGAGATTATTTATTATAAGAAGGCCACCCCCCTTCCCCAATCGCCCGAGTTCATCGAAGGGGTGGTGGATCTGCGCAACCGCGTCATCCCGGTTCTGGATCTCAAGAAACGACTTCAGTTGCTCTCGAAGACCGACCGCCGTCCCAATCATATCCTGATCGTCCGCGTCCATGACAAAACCATCGGCATTGTGGTGGACGAAGTCCAGCAGGTTCTCTCCGTTGATGAAGGACAGATTCAGGCTCCGCAACATATCTTTAAGGGGACCGGTTCAAAACACCTTCGCGGGGTTTGTAAGGTGAATGAGCAACTGCTGTTCATCTTATCCCCGGATACCTTGCTGTCCGGCGACGAGCAGGCGCGGCTGGAGGGGATTTGACGGATGAGATCCCTTTTCGACTTCATCGTGCGGCGTCTGGAATACAAGATCCTCTCGCTGATTCTCATCGTTTTAATCATCAGTTTTACCGGAATCTTCTTCATTATGTCGTCGAAGGAAAGGAAAAATTTTATCGGGGATGAACGCGAGAAGTCCAAACTGGTGGCGGACACCATCCATGAAACGCTGGACCGCGACATGATGGCCTTCCGAGCGGACGTTGTGCGGTTTCTGATGGAGGATCTGAAAAAGTTAGAGGGCATTAAACGCATCCAGATCGTGCGCGGGGACGCCGCGTATGTCGGCGAGGGCCGGGGCCGGGATAAGGCCTTTATGGATTTTAAAACGCTGGACGACGTCAAGAAAAGAATTTCCACCTTGTACAAACCGGAGTGGGAACGGGACCATCCGGATCTGAAGATGAACACGGCCTCCGGAACGGACAACCCCGAGTTTAGGAATTATCTCGATCAGACCGTTCGGGTTTTGAGCGACACCGCCTTGGCCGGCACCCAGGAAGACGCCCTAAAGCGGGGACTGCTGGACGCCGTTTATTCAGAAGAGATCGACGGGGTTTCGGTCATGACGTATCTGAGGCCGCTCCCCAATTTTCCCAAATGCGCCTTGTGTCACGGAGCGGAGCATCGGCTTCGAGGCGTCTTGATGATTTCGACATCCCTGGAAGGAATGAATGCCGCATTGAAACAGAGCCAATGGTATCTTTTTCTGGCTTCTCTGACGACGGTGGCGGTTCTCATCGCGTTTCTTCGATTTTTGATGAGACGCGTCGTTTTAACGCCCGTGAATAACGTGGTCGGTTGCGTGAAGGACATCGCCGAAGGAGAAGGAGACCTGACCGCCCGGATCGCGGTGAATTATCAGGACGAGATCGGGGATGTGGCGCGGTGGTTCAATAAATTCATCGAGACACTCCATCGGATCATCGCTCAAGTCTCACGGACCTCAAAACAAGTCAAAACCGTTTCTCAGGAGGTGCTGATCGGGACACAACAGATCGAAGAGGGCTCGAAGATCCAGATGCAGTCCGTCGAGACCACCGCGGGGGCGGTCGAGGCTGTGAACGCCTCGATCCATCGCGTGGCGGCGAATGCCGAGGCGTTGTCGGCGCTGGCGGAGGAAACCGCAATCGCGATCCTGCAGATGTCGTCCTCGATCGATGAAATCGCGCGCAGCGCGGCGGTCCTATCATCGGGTGTGGAAGACTCGACGGCGTCCATCCTCGAGATGTCGTCTTCCGTGAAACAGGTCGATGAGAGTGTCGTCAGTCTCAATAAAGCGGCCGAGGACACGGCGGCCGCGATGTCCGAGATGGATATGTCGATCAAGCAGATCCGTTCGAACGTCATGGATACGGTTCAGTTGTCCAAAGGGGTGACGGAGGATGCGGAGCGCGGCCGCCGGGCCACCGAAATGACGATCCAGGGCATCGGCAGGATTCAGGAATATTCTCAACAGGTCAACGCCGTGATCCAGAATCTGAAGACCCGAACCGAAAGCATCGGCAAGATCCTGAACGTGATCGACGAAGTGGCCGAACAGACCAACCTGTTGGCCCTCAATGCCGCCATCATCGCGGCCCAGGCCGGCGAACACGGCAGGAGTTTTGCGGTGGTGGCCCAGGAAATCAAGGAACTGGCGGATCGAACGGCCACCTCGACGAATGAGATCCATGAGATCATTCGAGCCTTGCAGGATGAAAGCAAAAATGCCGTGCTGGCGATCAGTCGGGGAACGAAAAGCGTTGCGGAGGGCGTTCATCTGGCCGGCGAAGCCGGGTCGGCGCTGGAGAAGATCCTGGAAAGCTCGAAACAGTCGACCGATCGCATTCAGGAAATCGCGCGCGCGACGGAGGAACAGACCTTGGGCGTCAAGCATGTTGCGGACTCCATGCAACACGTGACCGATATGGTTCAGCAGATCGCCCATGCGACCCATGAGCAGTTTAAGGGATCCGAGCTGATCATCAGTTCGACCGAAAAAATGAAGGACGTTGCGTCCAAGGTGAAAAATGCCACGCAGGAACAGTCGATCGGCAATAAGCAGATCAACGAAATCGTCGAGCGGGTAAGCCGCCAGGTGAAGGAAATTGCGCAGACCACCGGTCAGCAAGCCGAGGAAGGCGCCCATATCTTAAAGGCCGTGGCTCGGATCAAGGCGGTGGTGGAGCAAAATGTGGACACGATCGGAAAAGCGGGCAGGGCGGTTGAGGAATTGATGAAACAGGCCACGCGGCTTTCGGCCGAGATCGATAAATTTAAACTGTAACGCGCAAGGTTTTTAAGGAGAATACGAATGTCGGCCATTTGTCCGAAATGTCAGAATGTTCTTCAACTCGAACAGATCCCGCTGCGAAAAGATGTTCAAATGACCTGCGCCGTCTGTCAAGCCGCCCTCCGGGTTTCTCTGGTGGTCGGTCTCGATTCCGCTCCGACGGCCGGCGCGGCCTCCGGGTCTCGTCCGTCCTCGCCGGCGTTGAATGAGAAACGGGTGATGGCGGCGGTGGAGGGAGAGGCCAGCAATGAGATGATCCGGGAGGTCTTGACGACCGAAGGTTTTGAATGGGTGACGGTCGGTCCGGGACAAGACATCATGACCCGGCTGGAAAAGGAAAGACCGGCCGTTCTCATTGTAGACGTCGGCTTTCCGGAGATCCACGGTTTCGAAATCGCCGAGCTCATTCGGAAACGCAGCGATCTAAAAGAGATCGGCGTCATCCTCTTGGCGTCGATCTATGATAAGACCCGGTATAAACGAGAACCGGACTCGCTGTACGGGGCCGACGACTATGTCGAACGCCATCATATTCAGGATCAACTCCTGTCGAAAATCCATCGGATCCTTGGGACCCGAAGCCGTCCGATCCCGGAGACGGCCCCGCCGACCGAAACGGTCCGGACGGCGGCCGAGCCGCCGCCCCAATCGCCGATCCGTACGGCGACGGCGACTCAACCGCGTTCATCCGGTCCGAGTGAGCCGGCCATGACCCTGGACGGCGTGTTTGAGGATCTGCTGGAGAAGGAAGGGAAAACGACCGTCGAAAAAGCGCCCGCGGAGGATTTGAAAAAACCACCGCCGAAGCCGAAGAGAGTCGAAGATCCGGCGGCGCATGAGACGGCCAAACGGCTGGCCCGGATCATCATATCGGATATTGCGCTTTACAATCAAAGGGCGATTGAAGAGGGGATTCGTAACGGCACCTTTTATGAAGTCCTTCATGAAGAAATCGATGAAGGGAAGAAACTGTATGAGAGCCGCGTTCCTTCCGCAATCGTCGTGTCCACGGATTATTATCGAGAAGCCATTGACGATTTTATCGAGAAGCGAAAAGCCGAAATGCAGCGACGGGCCTGATCCGGAGTGACGGGAGAACGTATGGAGAAAGAGACCCAGCAGATCCTCAAAGAACTTCAGGACGGGAATCCGGAAGTCCGTCTGCATGCGGTCGAAAAGTTGGCCCTGCTGAAAGACCCGCGGTTCGTGACGTATTTGATCGAGATGCTGGGCGATCCGGAATGGCGCGTCCGCAAGACGGCCGTCATCGCCGTGACGAACCGGGAGCAAAACGAACATCTGGCGGAACAGTTGATCCAGGTGCTCTATCTGGAAGGCAATGTAGGAAAACGGAATGCGGCGGAAGAGTCGTTGATCCAGATCGGCAGGGTCGGACTGCCGCTGTTGTTGACGCATCTTCGAATGGCCGATAAGGACGTCAAAAAGATCCTGATCGAGATCCTGGGCGAAATCGGGGATAAGCAGGCCGTCCAAGAGCTGATCATGGCGCTGAACGATGTCGATGAAAATGTGAGAGGCGCGGCGATCGAGGCGTTGGGCAAGCTCCGGGATGTTCGAGCCGTCGAGGTCTTAATCCCTCTGCTGCAAACCGAAAATCCCCTGATCCGCTTCACGGCGGTCAAAGCATTGGAGCGGATCGGAGACGAACGGGCCGTGGGTCCGATCATCCGGATCGCGAACAAAAAAGGCCTGGAACGGGGGGCGCTGGAGGCCCTCGGAACCTTTGCAAATCCGGCGGTCGTTGCGCCGATCCTGACGGCCTTGCAGGAAGGGAGTCAAAAGGTCAAGGAGTCCGCGCTTAAGGCGCTTGTGGATCACTATGAGAGGATCCCTCCGGAGCATCAGAGGGGCGTTACGGACCGTTTACGACAGGCGTATGATAAAAAAGCGGCGATTTTTTTGCTGGAGGCCTTGGATCAATCGGATGAAAAGGTAAGGCTCGCGGCGGTGAAGGCGCTGGGCTGGATGGGGGATGCGACGGCGGCGAGCCGCGTCGTTAAGATGATCGACAGCCCGCTTTGTGAAGACGCCGTCAAGGCCCTGATCCGCATGAAACAGGGGGCGGCGGATGTCTTGTTGCAGGAGCTGGCCGCGGCCGCCGAGGTCACCCGGGAGGGAATCGCCAGGGTCTTCGGGGAGATCGGGGATCGCCGATCCGTGAATGCCTTGATCCGCCTTTTGAACGACCCGAACGGGCATGTGCGTCAAACAGCGGCCCTGGCCCTCGGCCGGATCCAAGATCCGTCTTCGGCCAAGGCCATCGTAGACCTTTTAGCGGATCAATATGTCAGTGTTCAGGAAAGCGCCATCCAGGCCTTGGGCTTGTTGAAGAACCCGGTCGTTGTGGCCCGATTGATCGAACTCCTTGAGAGCGACAAACCGGCGCTTCGGTGCAATGCGATCAAAGTGATCGGTAAAATGAAAGCGGCGGAAGCCCTGCCGAAGCTCGCCTTCTGTTTGAAGGATGAAGACCCGACCGTCCGGCGGTCGGCGGTCGAGGCCTTGAGCGAATTCGAAGGGCCGGAGGTGGCGCACCTGTTGGTTCTGGCCCTGGCCGATGAAGATCCGACAGTCCGGCTGACCGCATTGACGGCTGCGGGGAGACACCGCGAAATCGACTTCTTAAAACAGATCGATCCCCTGTTGACCGACGACAACATCTGGGTCCGGTCGGCGGTCGCCCGGGAATTGGGAGAGAGAAAAGACGAGACGGTCAAGACGTTGTTGCTGGGAATGTTGAAGGATAAAGTGGGCGTGGTACAGATTGCCGTGATGGAAGCGTTGGGAAAATTTAAAGACGGGCGATTGGTCCCTCCGATCTTTGAGATGGCGGCGAGCCATGACCCGGATGTCGTGAAGTCGGCGATCGCCGTCCTGGGAGAGATCGGCGACACGGGAATTGCGCGCAGAATTCAGGTTTTCCTGGAGCATAAAAATTGGGGGATCCGCGCGACCGCGGCGCAGGCGCTCGGAAAGCTCAAGGATCTATCGGCCCGCGAATCCCTCGAACGAATGGCCCAGGACGACCCGGATCGGTTGGTGCAACAGTCCGCGCGGTTTGCCCTGGCCCGATTCACGGATGAACCCTAAATGACCCGATGCCGTATCCGACGATGACTCAAAACAAATCCTTAGAGCTTTCCGACGACATCTTCCACCTCTTCCGAGATCTGATGTATGAACAGAGCGGAATCGTCTTGGACGAACGCGCGAAGTATTTCGTCGAGAATCGGTTGTTGCACAGCGTCCAACGACTGCAGTTTGACAGCTACCGGGATTACTACTTTTATCTGAAGTATGACCGCAAGAAAGACGAAGAGCTGGCCAGTGTCATCGATCTGTTGAGCATCCATGAAACCTATTTCTTTCGGGAGGAGCAACAGTTGAAGTCCTTCTCGGAAGAAATCCTACCCGAAATTGCGTCGAAAAAGAACCAAAACAAATCGTTGCGGATCTGGAGCGCCGGCTGTTCGACGGGGGAAGAGCCGTATACGATCTCGATGCTGCTTCACGAAAAAGCGGAATTCCGGGACTGGACGATCGAGATCTTTGCCACGGATATTAGTCAACGCGTGCTCCAATCGGCTCGGCGCGGTATTTATCAACCGACCGCCTTTCGTTCCACCGATCCCCGATACGTGGCGAAATATTTTAAAAAGGAAGAAAACGCCCATCGGATCTCGGATGAGATCAAGAAAAATGTCGTCTTTCTCCATCTCAATCTCCTGGACAGCTCCAAATTGGCTTTCATTAATCCCATGGACGTCATCTTTTGCCGAAACGTGATCATCTATTTTGATTTACCGACGAAGCGGAAGGTGGTTGAGATGTTTCACCATAAGCTGAAGGACCAGGGATTTCTTCTCCTGGGACATTCCGAGTCCCTGATCAACATCTCCGCGGCCTATGCGCTTCGTCATCTGAAGCATGATATGGTCTATCAAAAGTTGAATCAAAGTCCGGTTCTTGCCGATGCCGAGAGGTGACCGATGAATCGAATCAAGGTATTGATCATTGATGATTCGGCCTTCTATCGCCAGACGATTGCCGGGTTCTTGAAGGCCGTCCCCCGCTTTGAGGTCATCGGAACGGTTCCGAACGGGAGCGAGGCGATTCGTTTCATCAGCCGTTCCAAACCGGACGTCATCACCCTCGATCTTGAAATGCCGACGATGGACGGCTTTACCTTCCTGCGTTGGCTGATGGCGAATGAGCCGATCCCGGTGGTCGTCATCAGCTCCCGATCCGAAAGCAGCAATGTCTTTAAGGCGCTTGAAATGGGGGCGGCAGACTTCCTGGGCAAGCCGACCCAGCAGGCCTCCTTGGAAATCATGGATCTTCGGGCCGAACTGGTGTCGAAGGTCGAGACGGCCGCTTCAATTCCGCCCGAAAAGCTCCGGCTTAAATATCAATCACGGGTCCAAGACGAGGCGGCCGTGACGGCCGCTCCGAGGAGTCGTCCTCGCCTGGATGCCGTGCAATTGGTGGCGATCGGAGCCTCGACCGGCGGCCCGCCCGCCATCCAGTCGATTCTGACCCAATTGCCCAAGGATTTTCCGGCGGCCGTGCTGGTGGTCCAGCATATGCCGCCCGGTTTCACGCAGTATTTTGCGGAGCGACTGAACAAATCGGCCAAGCTTCCCGTCAAGGAGGGCGAGGTCGGCGATTTGTTGGAAACGGGCAAGGTCTACATCGCCCCGGGCGGCCACCACATGATGATTCGGTCGGCGGAGAATAAAGTCCGGATCGATCTGAAACCCAAGGTGGATGCCGATAAATATACGCCGTCCGTGGACCGGCTGATGACCTCGGCGGCCGAACTCTATAAAGAGAAAGTCTTGGGAATACTCTTGACCGGGATGGGTTCGGACGGCAAGATGGGGATGAAGGCGATTAAGGAAAAGGGCGGGGCGACGATCGCCGAAGCGGAGGAGACCTCCGTCGTCTTCGGAATGCCGAAGGAGGCGATCAGTATCGGTGCGGTGGATCAGATCCTTCCTTTGCATCAGATTCCGCGCGAGGTGATCCGGAAATGTTACTGATCCCGATTGCGGAAAGCGGGCGGCGCTCCCCCTTGTCCCGTTTTTGAAAACATGGTATCATGAAAACGTCTTGAAAAGGGACCCTGATGGAAAAACCTGAGATCGTAACGGACTTGTTTAAAAAGACCCGGGAGTTCCTGGAGATCTTCAAGAAGGGCGAGGAGTTTACCCAGGATCTTCTGAAGGAGAACGAACGCCTCCGTTACAAAATCGTGCAGTTGGAGGAGGAGGCCAAAGCGGTCAAAAAAGGACTCCAGGGAAGCCCCGTGAGCGAACTCCAGGAGGTGTTGAGACAGCTTCAGGAAGAGAAACGGGCCCTCCTGGACCGTTTCAAGGAGGTCGAGGCCGAGAATAAGGATTTTGCGGCGAAATACGTCGAGGTAGAGGAGGAGAACAACAATCTGGCCAACCTCTATGTCGCCAGTTATCAGCTTCATTCGACGCTGGATTTCAAAGAAGTGCTGAGGATCCTCCAGGAAATCGTGATCAATCTGGTGGGCGCCGACCGTTTTGCGATCATGGTTTTAGATGAAGTCACGAACGAATTAACCGCGGTCCTGACCGAGGGGATGGATGAAAAGCGCATGAGAAAGATCAAGGTGGGCGAGGGGATCATCGGGGATGTGGCCCGGACGGGCGAAAGTTATATCGAACCCGATGCCGAAGGTTTCAAACCGGCCCACGACCTGGACCCCGTCGTTTGCATCCCGCTGAAGATCAAGGAGCGGATCATCGGCGTGCTGGCGATCTTTTCGCTCCTGGAGCAGAAAAGCAAGAAGCTGAGCCGGGTGGATTACGAGCTGTTTTCCATGCTGGCCGGTCACGCCGCCACGGCCATCTTCAGCTCCAAACTCTACTCGGTGTCGGAGCGGAAACTGTCCACGATCCAGAGCTTTATCGATCTTCTAAGCGGGAAGAGCTGATTAGGGGGTTGTATGGCCGAGTATAATTTCTTGGTGGTGGAGGATTCGCCCACGATGCGCCAGTTGATTTCGTTCAGCCTGAAGCGGATCCGCGGAGCCAAGATCATCGAGGCCGGGAACGGGGTCGAGGCCTTGAAAAAACTTTCCGAGAACAAATTCAATCTGATCCTGGCCGATATCAATATGCCCTTGATGGACGGTCTTAAACTGCTCAGCATCGTTCGAAAGGATCCGAATTACAGCCATGTTCCCGTGATCATCGTGAGCACGGAGGGCACGGAGACGGACAAAGAAAAAGGCATGAAACTGGGGGCCAATGCCTATCTGCCCAAACCGATCCAAACCAGCGACCTGCTCAGGACGGTCAAGACCCTGTTGAAGATCGAGGATTAGATTCCACGAGTAAGCCCTGGGCATCTACTCAGCGAGCCCCTATAAATAGGCGTCGGAGCGATCATGCGGTTTGGAATCTTGGTCTTCCCGGGCTCGAATTGCGATCACGATTGTTATCACGTTCTCAAACATCTCTTGGGCCAGCCCGCCGAGTTTATCTGGCATAAAGAAACGGACCTTCGCGGCGTCGACGCCGTCGTCATTCCCGGCGGATTTTCCTACGGCGATTATCTGAGAACGGGCGCGATCGCCCAATACTCTCCCGTCATGAAAACCGTTCGGGACTTCGCGACGGCCGGCGGCCCGGTGTTGGGGATCTGCAACGGTTTTCAGATCCTGCTGGAGGCCGGCTTGTTGCCCGGTGCCATGCTTCGAAATCGGTCGCTGAAATTTATCTGCAAAGAGGTCTTCGTCCGCGTCGAGACCGACCAGACTCCGTTCACCGCTTCGGTTCAGCCCGGCCGGATTTTAAAGCTTCCCATCGCCCACGCCGAGGGCAATTATTATGCCGATCCGGAAACCCTCCGGGAACTTAAAGAAAACCATCAAGTTGTTTTCCGATATTGTGAAAGTGACGGCCGGATCAGCGATGAAGCCAACCCCAATGGATCGAGGGATTCGATCGCCGGGATCTGCAACCGAACCCGAAACGTCCTGGGAATGATGCCGCATCCCGAGCGGTGCGCGGAGGGCTTCGACGGCAATACGGACGGCCGATCCATTTTCCAATCGATTCTGGAACAACACGCCGTGAAACGATGACGAATAGTATGCCGATGAATCAGGATGTCGCGGAACGGCACGGTTTGACGCAGGAGGAGTATCAAAAGATCCTCGCTTTCCTCGGCCGCGAACCCAATCTGCTTGAATTGGGCGTATTCTCCGTCATGTGGAGCGAGCACTGCAGCTACAAGAGTTCGAAGGTCCACCTTAAAAAGCTTCCGACCGCGGGTGCCCGCGTGCTTCAGGGGCCGGGGGAGAATGCCGGCGTCGTGGATATCGGGGACGGCCTGGCGGCCGTCTTCAAGATCGAAAGCCACAACCATCCTTCCTTTATAGAGCCGTATCAGGGGGCTGCGACCGGCGTCGGCGGGATCCTTCGGGACATCTTCACGATGGGGGCGAGACCCGTTGCGCTTCTGGATTCGCTGCGGTTCGGACCGATGGAAATTCCAAAAAACCGTTACCTTTTGGAAGGCGTCGTATCCGGCATCGCCGGCTACGGGAATTGCATGGGGATTCCAACGGTCGGAGGCGAGATCTACTTTAATGAGATCTACAATCAGAACCCGCTTGTGAATGTCTTTTGCCTGGGCATTGCAAAAAAAGACCGGATCTTTCGGGCCTCAGCCAGCGGCGTCGGAAACACCGTCATCTATATCGGCTCCAAGACGGGGCGGGACGGCATTCACGGGGCGACCATGGCCTCGGAAGGCTTCGACGAATCGATCGAGGCCCGCCGGCCCACCGTTCAGGTCGGCGATCCCTTCACCGAAAAATTGCTGCTCGAGGCCTGCCTGGAGATCATGAAACGGGGCCTGGTCGTCGGAATCCAGGATATGGGCGCGGCCGGATTGACGAGCTCGTCCGTCGAGATGGCCGGCCGGGGCGGGACCGGCGTCGAATTGGACCTCTCCCTCGTTCCCCGGCGCGAAGAGGGAATGAGCCCGTACGAGGTGATGCTTTCGGAGTCGCAGGAACGGATGCTGCTGGTCGCAAAGCCCGGCATGGAGAGCGAGATCTTAGGCGTCTGCGCCCGGTGGGATCTGGACGCGGCCGTGATCGGTCGCGTGACGGACAGCCGAAGGCTGGTGCTCAAAGAGGAGGGCCGGATCGTCGCGGACCTTCCGGTCTCCTCCTTGACCGACGACGCGCCGGTCTACGAGCGGCCGATGGAGGCGCCGGCCTATCTGGACGCGGTTCAGGGGATTTCACTGGACCTGATCCCGCAACCGTCGGACTCCGGCGACGCCTTGATGACGCTGCTTCGTTCGCCGACGATCGCGAGCAAGCGCTGGGTGTATCAACAGTACGATCACATGGTCCGCACCAACACCGTGATCCCGCCGGGTTTTGAGGCGGCCGTTGTTCGAGTCAAAGAGACGCGTAAGGCCTTGGTCTTGAGCCTGGGCGGAAACGGCGCCTACGGCCTCCTGAACCCATACCGGGGAGGTGTGATCGCGGTCTGCGAAGCGGCCCGGAACGTCGTCTGCGCCGGCGGCCGGCCGATCGGCCTGACCGACTGTCTCAATTTCGGCAATCCCGAAAAACCGGCCGTGATGTGGCAGTTCGCGCTGTCGGTCGAAGGGATCGCGGACGCCTGCCGGGAATTGGAGATTCCGGTGGTGAGCGGGAACGTCAGCTTTTACAACGAGACGAACGGCCTGGACATCTATCCCACGCCGATTATCGGGATGGTGGGGCTGATCGAAGATGTCGCGCGGGTCGTCCGGCCCGGGTTCCAAGACGAAGGGGACCGGATCGTTTTATTGGGGGAAACGAAGGAAGAACTCGGCGGAACCGAATATCTCAAGCAGGTTCATTCCCGCGAAGGGGGATTCCCGCCGCTGCTGGATCTGGCCGTGGAAAAGGTCCTACAAAACTGTTGTTTAGACGCGATCGAGGCTGGTATAATTAAATCGGCGCATGACTGTTCCGAGGGCGGATTGGCCGTCGCGCTGGCCGAGGCGGCCATGATGTCCGTGCGATCGCTCGGCGCGGCCGTGACGCTTCCCGATCTTCCGATCCGGATGGACGCCTATCTGTTCGGTGAAACGCAGTCCAGGATTGTCGTGACGGTCAAGGAGGTTCGTCTGGACGAATTGGAGAAGCGTTGCGCGGAGAAAGGCGTGCCGACGGCCGTGATCGGCCGGGTCGGCGGAAATCGTTTGACGATCCGCGCCGAGCGGTCGGGTCGGCCTTCGATCGATCTCTCGGTCGAGGCGATGCGGACGGCCTGGCAAGGGGCGATCGAGTCGCATTTTCAAGAGTCATCGCAGGGGCGTTAAAAAATGTTCGATAAGTTTCACGAAGAATGCGGCATCTTCGGAATCGCCGGCTCCAAAGAGGCGGCGAATATGACCTATCTCGGTCTGTACGCGCTGCAACACCGCGGCCAGGAGGCGACCGGCATTGTCTCGTCCGACGGCAAGATCTTCTATCAGGAAAAGGGGATCGGGCTGGTTTCCGATCTGTTCGACAAAGAACGGCTCGGCCGCCTGAAAGGCTCCAGGGCGATCGGGCACAACCGTTATTCCACGACGGGGGAGAACCATCTCAAAAACGTCCAGCCCATCATCGTCAATTTCGCGCTGGGCATGCTGGCGCTGGCCCACAACGGCAATCTGACGAACGCCGTCTTCTTGCGCGATCAACTCGAGGCCTACGGCGCCATCTTTCAATCCACGTCCGACAGCGAAGTGATCATTCACCTCATCGCCCAGTCCAAGGAAAAGGACATCATGGCTCGATTGACCGACGCCTTGCTCCGGGTGAAGGGCGCGTACTCGCTGGTGATCCTCACTGAGCAGGGTTTGATCGGCGCCCGGGATCCGTACGGCCTTCGTCCGCTTTCGCTCGGCCGGGTTAAGGACGCCTGGGTCCTGGCCTCCGAGACCTGCGCGTTCGACCTGATTGATGCGGAATACATCCGCGACATCGAGCCGGGCGAGCTGGTCCTGATCAATGAAAACGGTCTGACGTCTCACAAGCCGTTTCCCAAGACGGAACCGGCCTTTTGCGTTTTCGAGTATGTCTATTTTTCCAGGCCGGACAGCCGCGTCTTCGATCATCAGGTGTACGAGATCCGGAAAAATCTCGGACGGCAATTGGCCCGTGAGACGGCGGTGCCGGCCGATATCGTGATCCCGGTTCCGGATTCCGGCATGCCGGCCGCGCTGGGATATGCCGAGGCCGCCAACCTCCGTTATGAAAACGGCTTGATCCGAAACCATTACGTCGGCCGGACCTTCATCGAGCCCGAGGAGTCCATACGCCATTTCGGCGTGAAGATCAAGCTCAACGCCGTCGGGGATATCCTGAAGGGGAAACGCGTGGTGGTGGTGGACGATTCGATCGTGAGGGGAACGACCAGCCGGAAGATCATCAAGATGATCCGGCATGCGGGGGCCCGCGAGGTGCATCTTCGGATCAGCTCGCCGCCGATCATCTCGCCCTGTTACTACGGGATCGATACGCCGACGCGGGCGGAACTGATCGCGTCCAGCCACAGTGTCGAAGAGATCCGATCCTACGTCACGGCCGACAGCCTGGCCTATCTGAGCATGGAGGGGATGCTCGATGCCGTGCCGCACAAGACGAATCGCTACTGCACCGCCTGCTTCAGCGGGAACTATCCGATCCCGTTCACACAGGAAGAAGTGATCCAGATCGGATTGTTCGATCCGAAGAGTGGTTAAGGCTCATCCGCATAAACGATCCCGCGCAGATCACCGATCAATAAAAAGGCCTCGCCCCATTGATTGGGACTTGAAAGGTTCCAGTCTTCATCGAGAGCGACCGGCCTGAGCCGGATTCCCCAGTTCCCGCCGTAAATCAGATAGGCGAGACCCTGTCCCGACTCCTCGACCGGCTGGACGTATGCCGGGCAGAGCGGCTGCTTCGGATCATCGCACCAGCCGGCAACCCAGCAAAGTTCGCCTTCGCTCTTGCGGTCGCTCATCCGGAGCTGTTTGACCGCTCTCGCCGGTCCCAGTTCTTTAAACCGCATCGAGACCGAGCCCTGATAGTTTGGATTCTCATCCACTTCAAAATACATGGAGCCATTGTAATCGAACGATATCGGGAAGACAATACGGGCCATAACCTCCTTGTGCTTTTGGGGCATTTTTAGTATAATCCGGCCCATCTGTCCTGCCTGATTATTCTTGTCATTGCGCCCGTATGCCGGTATGAGGCCGTTTGATGGATATCAAGACCGATGCCGCCGCGACGCGATTATTGATTCTGCATCATTCCCACAAAATCAACCGGGCGCCGTCACGCGGGCGGGCGATGGGAAACGAAAAATATTTCATCGCAAGACCTGACACTAACTGGGTGCAAAAAATAGCGGCGGGAATTCTGGGTTTGAAGAAAATTTTGGGCGGGCGGCGGATGTTGCAATGCAAGACCCTTTTGTACTTTTGTATTCGACCCGCCATGAACCTGGATAAATGAGAAGTCCAGGCTCCGCTCCGGCCTCGCGCGGGGGGGGGAGAGTAATAAAAAATGGGGTTTAGTCCTTTCATGATTCGCCGTCTTTTCTCGCGTTTTTGGACAACCGGAGTTCTGGTGGGCATTGCACTGGCCGTTCTTTCGTTGGCGGCCGGGCCCGATCCCTCCGGCGCGGAAACCGCGTCGTTCCCGCGACCCCCATCAAAGGTCTTTTTCGAGGTTCCCAATACCGATTCCATCGCCGTGCTCGATTTCGAAACCCGCCGCGTCATCCGGCGGATCGATCTCGGGTCGGAGCCGAAGCCTCCCGAGGAAGGGGCTCGGGAAATGCCCGCCGGACCATCCGGATTCGGCGGACGGTACGTGTACTGGATCCGTCATAACGGTCATGAACTCTCCGTGATCGACACGACCCATTATCGGGTGGTCGGGCGAATCCCACTGAGGGAGAAGGGACCCGGGAGCGTCACCGTGGCGCGGGACGGACAAACGCTCTACATTCCGCATTACCAGGCGAAGGCGCTGACGATCTTCGACCTCAAGGAGAAAAAGCAACGCGTGATCCCGCTACCCGGTTTCCCGGGCGATATCGCGATCGCGCCCCGCGGGACTCTTCTGGTCACGAGCCGGGATTCGAACCAATTGTTGGCGGTTGACGAAGCCACGGGCAGGATTCGCGCGGTCGATGTCGGGCGCAACCCGGTCGGCGTGGCCGTGACGCCGGACGGATCGCAGGCCTACGTCTCTCATGACACCGAAGCCGTCGTTGAGGTGATCGATCTGACGGCGGTCCCTTTTCATATCGCCAAACGCGTCAAGGTCAAGGCAGCCGGCGGATCGGCCGTGGCGGCGGGACCGGACGGAAAGTATGTCTACGTGGCGCACTGCTGCGCGAACAGCTCCCTGACCGTGATCTCTGTCGAAACAATGTCCGTGACGTGTGAGCTGTCCCTGATGCCGGAGGGGCTGGATCCGGTCCGGATCATCTTCTCCCCCGGTGGTGACGAGGCCTTTGTCCTCAACAGCGGTTCGATGAACATCTCATCCTTCCGCCCCCCGTGCGGCAAACCCGTTACCGAAAATCTGTTTGAGAAGACCCCATGAGCCCCGATCAGGAGTTTTTCCAGAAACTGAACAACAATACCTCGATTTCGGACAAGATCGGCAGTATCCACGGGGCCGTCCGGAGGCGGTACGATTTCATCGACCGAATCGCCGTGGCGATCTACGACCCCAAGACCGACATGCTCAAGACCTTCAGCCACAGCAGCGGAGGGGGGAACCCCCTGTCCCGATACGAGGCCAAGCTGTCCGATTCCCGGTCCCTCACCGAAATCTGCAAGACCCGGCGGCCGCGGCTGATCAACGACCTGACCGCGTTCGCCCCGCCTGACCGCGAGCACAGCCGCCGCATCATCGCACAGGGCTACCGGGCCAGCTATACCCTGCCGATGTACATGAGCGGCATCTTCTTCGGGTTCGTATTCTTCGATTCCCATCGGGAGAATTCGCTCAACCCCGAGGTGGTGCATTACCTGAACCTGTTCGGCCACCTGGTCTCGCTCACCATCATCAACGACCTGATGACGATCAAGACCATGCTCTCGACCGTGAAGGCGGCGCGCGACATCACCGCCTATCGGGACATGGAAACGGGGGCGCACCTGGATCGGATGTCGCATTACGCACGGCTCATCGCACGGGAGATGGCGGACCGGCACGGGTTCGACGACGAGTTCATCGAGTACGTTTTCCTGTTTTCCCCGCTCCACGATATCGGGAAGATCGGCGTCCCGGACACGATCCTCAGCAAGGCGGACCGGCTCAGCCCCGAGGAATTCAAGCTGATGAAAGAGCACACGATCAAGGGCCGGGAGATCATCGACGCCATCATGAAGGATTTCGGCCTGGACCATTTCCGGAATATCGAAATGATGCGGAACATCACCGAATTCCACCACGAGCATGTCGACGGCAACGGCTATCCCCACGGACTGAAGGGGGACGCGATCCCGGTCGAGGCCCGGATCATTTCGGCCGCCGACATCTTCGACGCGCTGACGAGTGAGCGTCCCTACAAGCCGGCCTGGACCAACGAGGAGGCCTTTGACAATCTCCGGCGGATCGCCGGAGCCCAGCTCGACCGCGCCTGCGTCGAGGCGCTGATCAAGAACGCCGACGAGATTCTGAAAATCCAGGCCCGCTTCAGGGAAGAGCTGTACGCGTGAGCGCGCTTGACGTAACCCCAGGTCCGGCCTCGCGCGCGGCCGATAAAGATAAAGCGGGGAGGGGAAATCATGGCTCATCAAATCGTTTGGTGTGATATTCCGGTGACGGATATGGACCGTGCGATCATTGAGGACAGCGAGGGCAACCGCGTCGCGCTCTATTCGGCGTGAAAGCGGCCGGATTCTTCAGTGCGATAGCACGGGCCCCGAAATAAAACTGGTGCCGAGAGGCAGAATCGAACTGCCGACACAAGGCTTTTCAGGCCTCTGCTCTACCGACTGAGCTATCTCGGCACGGGGGGTTAAAATAGCAAAGGGGTGCGGGCTTGTCAACGTTTTTATGTTGTCGGCGGCGGGTTAGGGGTTGGGAGCGTCGTCCGAACGGATTCGAAGGGCCTTTAAAAATTCCTTGTCGAACTCGGTCGGTTC
>JACQCA010000038.1 GCA_016201865.1 Nitrospirota bacterium | reverse complement strand
GCGGCAGCAGGAATGCCTGATCCGGTTCATAGGGCCGATAGGTCTTGCTCATGGGGGTCTCCTCTCGTCAGAATGGGACGGAAGGACTATACACTAAATGAATACATTAAACAAGCCCATTACTCGGACAGGCTCCTAGGCAATACTTTATTGATGTAGCAGGTTTCCGGATCGTCCGATTGAGCGAGTAGGGAGGATTCGTCTCGAAACTCGATGGAAGCAAGATCGGTAATCCCCGGTGGAACTGTTAGAATGATCTGATAATCCTTTTGAAATAGCTCCACATATTTATCATCTTCTGGGCGAGGCCCTACCAGGCTCACCTCTCCCTTGAGAATGTTAAACAGTTGGGGAAGCCCGTCCAACTTGAAAGCGCGAAGGAGATATCCGATCTTTGTAATCCTCAAATGGGTCCCGGATGCGATATCCGAATCCGCTTTCAGGGGATCCCCCACTACCGTACGAAACCTCCAAAGTTTGGAAGGGAGGAACCCTTTTCCGATCCGTCCCTGCGCGATAAAAACAGGACCAGGAGTAGTCACCTTGACTAAGATCGCAACGACAACCCAAAGGGGGGACGAAATAATCAGCACAGTTAATGAGAGGACAAGATCGAACACCCTTTTAATACGCCGGTTGCTTTTTATTTTTTCATCGAACGGATTTTCCAAAGTTCGCTGCATGAACCCTCTTTAAGACGAATACCGAACAATTTGGGGAACATTAACTCAGTCAAGACGGGCTACGGCATAGATCACCTTGTACCCGGAAATAGGACTGTCATTAGAAATGGGACTGAGCGAAGCCTCCCCGGCCATTCCTTCGACGACCTCGGGCGGCAAGGAAACAAGCCTTCCAAAGAAGACACGTTTCAGGAACTCTTTGCCCTTCATCGTCTTAGGGATGAGACGAAGGGTCACGGCAGTCCGTTTGAGAAGCGATACCGCGGCGCTCTTTACCGATTCCTTTTCCGCGGGAAACCCTCCGTATAGATCGACCTTAAAATGATGCCTTTCCAACATCTCCGATATTTCCCCGGCTGAGTAGTAGCGGGTGCTGAAGGGGCTCGGGTTGAAATCCGGCCATTCTTTGTTCACGCTGCAGATCAGCACGGCGCCCTTTTCCCGAAGCACCCGCCGGCATTCTTCGAGAAATCTTTCCGGATGCTCAAGATAGTAGATGGCCTCATACAGCAGCACCACATCGAAACTGCCGTCCTCAAATGGCAGACGGTGGGCGTCCATTTTTCGGACCTCGATATTGGACCTGCCGCGATAATGCTCGATGGCGAGCCGTAGGTTTTGCTCGTCAATATCGCCGCCCGCCACCCGCCTAGCGAATCGGGCCAGATACCCCAGGCCCATCCCTGCGCCACATGCCACTTCCAGGATGTCTTTTCCTTCGCATAGCGGGGCCGCGAACCGGTACCGGGTGTAAAGCATGGACAGCTGTTCCTGACTCGCACCGATGCCAGGGGTTTCTGTGATCGTTGAATAGTCTTCTTTCACGCGCGTTTCACAAGACGACTAGCATTCATGGTCTACTTTTCTATGCGCCGTAGAAGTCGCGGATCGTGTCGGCGACGTACCCGATTTGCTCGTTTGCCATTTCCGTCGTCAGCGGGAGCATGAGAACGCCCTGGAACAGGCGTTCGGTTCGTGGAAGGTTGAAATGGTCTAGACCCAGCGACTTGAACTGGTGCACCCCTTTCCCGCCCCAGGTAATCATCGTTTCGATCCCCTTCTCTTTAAGGCGAGCCACCAGACGGTCCCGGTTCTCGGCCTCCAATTCGTAATTCTGGAAAACATCAAAGTAAGGGCCGTTTTTTGTGGGGTGTGGCGGAAGGTAAATCTGCTTGAGACCGGATAGTTTTCGGTGATAGAGCGCCGCAAGCTCGCGTCGATGGGTGATCCACGCGGGAAGTCTCTTGAGTTTTAAATCCAGAAGGGCCGCCTGCAAGTTGTCGAGACGGCAATTGAATGACCACCCGGACACCTCGCCGGGGGCCGAGCGCCCGTGGTCGCGCAGGGACATCACCTTCTCGGCCATCTCTTTGCTATTCGTTGTCATCGCCCCGGCGTCTCCGAACGATCCCAGCATCTTTGCAGGATAAAAACTGAAGCATCCGGCAAGACCGAAGGCGCCCCCGCGTTTGCCGTTAATAGAGGCCCCCAGCGCCTGGGCAGAATCTTCGATGACCAGAAGCCCTTGTTCCTCGGCAACGGTCATCACCGCGCTCATATTACAGAGACGGCCGTTGAGATGGACTGGAAGAATCGCCTTGGTCCTGGGGGTAATCGCTCGCTTGATAAGATCTACGTTCATATTATGGTCTTCCCCGATATCGATTAGGATCGGGACGGCCCCCGCATGATGGATCGCCGCCACGGTGGCCACGAAGGTATGCGAGACCGTGATCACCTCATCGCCCGGCCCGATACCGGCAGCACGCAACGAAAGATGGAGCGCATCCGTGCAATTGCTTGTCCCTACCGCATAGCGCGTTCCCACAAATGCTGCAAGATTGGCCTCAAAGTCCCGCAACTGCTGGCGAAGCATGAGATCCCCCTGGGAGAGAACGGTCCGGATGGTCTCCATGATCTCCTTTTCCATCGCTCTGAACTGTGCAGGGTAATCAACGAACCGAACCTTCCAATTCATGTCGTTCCTCCCGCCATCGACTTATCGAAACTAACTTCCGACAAGATCCAGAACCGGTTTTAGCGATTTGAGAATCCCATCCTCCGAAAGCCCATAGACCGCTCTGAGATATTCCTGGCTGCCCACACAAGAAGCAAAGGCTGAAGGCAGCCCCAGTCGTTTAAAAGTTACATTCGACATGCCGGATTCCGCCAGGATCTCAGCCACTGCCCCTCCAAGCCCACCGAGCACACTATGCTCTTCAAGGGTGACGATCGCCCGGGTCTCTCGTGCTGCCGCAAGCACGGCTTCTGAATCCAGCGGCTTTATCGTATGCATGCTCAACACCCTTGTTTGTATCCCATCCGCGGCCAATCGATCCGCCACTCGAAGCGTGGTCTCCAAAATTCCACCTGTGGAGATCAATGTGATGTCGCTACCATTGCGGGTAACAATCGCTTTGCCAATCTGAAACGAAACATCCGGCCGGTGGACGACGCGCTCTCCTGCTCTACCAAGCCTCAGGTAACATGGACCGGGATGGCCGATGATCGCGCGTGTGGCGTGCTCTGCCTCAATCGGATCCCCAGGTGCCACGACAACCATCCTCGGAAGGACCCGCATGATGGCCAAATCCTCCGTCGCATGATGGGTCATTCCAAGCGACCCATAGGCAAAACCACCGCCGACCGCAACGATTTTTACATCGGCGTTATGGTAGCAGACATCGTTCCGGACCTGCTCCAAACACCGCAGGGTCGGAAAGTTTGCAATGGAATAGGTGAATACGATCTTACCGCTTAGCGCCATCCCTGCGGCAATCCCGGTCATATTCTGTTCGGCCACACCTACATTGAGAAAGCGCTTAGGGAACTTTGCGGCAAACGGCTCGACCACCCCGAACCCGAGGTCCCCGACGACTAGATTGATACGCTCGTTCCGCTCGGCGGAATCCAACAATGTCCGGAAGAATACGGTCCTCATTCCGATAATTCCAATTCTGCCAACGCCTGACGCAACTCTTCTTCATCGGGAGACCGATAGTGCCAGAGGAGTTTGTTCTCCATGGCGCTCACCCCTTTGCCCTTAACGGTATGGGCAATCACGCAGCTCGGTTGCCCGGTCCTGATAGGAAGGTTTGTCAGCGCATCCTCAATTTCCCCGAAATTGTGCCCATCGATTTCCCGCACGGCCCAGCCGAAAGACTCCCATTTGACTGCCAAAGGGTCCAGGTCGAGAACTTCTTTGACAGTCCCGAGGCTCTGAATCTTGTTGTAATCCACGATGGCCACCAGATTATCCAGCCTGTGATGAGGCGCAAAGAGGACCGCCTCCCAGATTGAGCCCTCATCGCATTCCCCATCGCTCAACAAGGTGAACACTCTGTAGGATTGCGAATCACGTTGGCCTGCCAGGGCCATACCGCATCCAATAGACAAACCATGCCCCAAAGCACCGGTGGAGGCATCCACCCCTGGGACCCCCGTATGCGTGACATGACCAGCCAAGTGCGAGCCGTCCTGATAAAAATCATCCAACCAGGCGAGTGGGAAAAAACCTCGCTCCGCAAGGACGGCATAAAGGCTGGCACAGCCATGCCCCTTGCTAAGAATGAAACGATCTCGGTCCGGCCAATCCGGGCTGCTGGGATCCACACGCAACACCCCACCATAAAGCACCGCCAGCAGGTCGGCCATTGAAAGGGAGGTGCCCACATGAGCGCTTTTGGCCCGATGTGTCATTTTTAGGACGTGGCATCGAATTTTTTTGGCCAAAGCCTCACTCCACTGCATATCCGAACCGATGCCTGTTTTTCTCGCGCCCATCCCCCTTAACCTCTTTATTCCAGAACCGCGTAACATATATACGGATCCCACTCAATTCTTCGGAGCTTGAGCCTACCAACGCCCACCGTATCAAGGAGAGCTGAAGTTTCGCCAGGCCAAATTGGATTATCCAACTCGTCAAAGGCAATGACCGCTCCTTTGGGCATTCTCGGAAGGAAGTACTCTATAGCTGCTTTCGTAGGTTCATACAAATCACAATCTAAAAAGAGCAAACTAACCACTAAGTGTTGGCGCTTTTCGATAAACTCTGGAATTGTCTTAACCATATCCCCCCGGATCAATTCTGCCTTTCCGATATGGCCGAGGAATCTGTCGGAGTCATATTCTTTAATTAGCTGTAGCAACTCATCATAACAACTGGATGCCAGTTCACCCTCTTCCGTTTTCTTATACTCACTCTGATCTTTGGCATGAGCAGAAGGAAAACCCTCGAAGGTATCGAACCCGTAGATACGTCTTGTTAGATTTTCGGGTTCCAGTATGGTGCTAAGCTTTGCCCACGACATCAAGCCAAACCCACGGTACACACCGCACTCAACGATGGACCCTTTTACAGGCAGAATGAGCTTGAAGATCTCGTAGAGCGCGAGAAAGCGCTTCAGGTGCTGCCGCCGCACGTACTTTGGAAAATTCTCCAGCTTGATTTCAACGGGATCAGAACAATCAGTGAAGATGCGATCGATGTTCTTGCCCACTTGCTGCTCGATTCCGGTCCGCAAGGGTTTCATGATCTTATGCCCCCTCGTGATGATGAGAGTTATCGACTGAGCCACTCGAACGTTCTGGAGCCCCAAGAATTCTGGCGGGATCGCCTCCTACCAAGCTCCAGAGAGTAGCCAGGATGATCTTCAAATCCACCCACAGCGAGTGGTTTCTGACATACTCCAGACCCAGCCTGACCTTCTCCGGCGCGATCTTGATCAGATATTCTCGATCGGGGTCAGCGCTCCCCCACAGGATATCAGCCTCATTACTGAACCTGATGGACGCATAGTCGGTGATCCCCGGGCGCACCGTCAGGAGGGCTTTCTCTTCGTCGTTGTAGAGCTTGACAGCCCAGGAAACCTGAGGCCGCGGGCCGACAAAGCTCATCTCCCCCTTGAGCACGTTGATCAGTTGTGGCAATTCATCCAGTTTGTACCGCCTCAAGAACTTCCCCATTCTCGTAATCCGTTGGTCATCCCCCGGTGTGGAGGAGGCGCCCAGCTTTTCCGCGTCTACAACCATCGTTCGGAACTTGAAGATTCGGAAAGGTCGGCCATACCGGCCCACACGAACACCTCTGTAATAAACTGGCCCTCCATCTTCAAGCTTGACCATGAGAGCGAGGAACAGAAACATCGGAGAAAGCACTAACAGCCCAGTGAATGATCCCAGGAAATCGAAGATACGTTTCAGCATGCCAGACCGCTCCTCTAACGGGCAACTGTCTTCTTCGGTTGGGACAGGACAAATACAGCCATCCACGCTTGCCATTTTAGAAAAGGAAGTTTTAACAAAACTCGGTCTATGGTTTCCAAACCTTGTCGAATGGGCTCAAATACTGGCAGGTTGTGAAATGGGACAGCCGCAATCGTGGCAAGGTGGAAAAATTCATTATCTCCACCTTCTTAAAGTAATTCCGGGCTGCGTCAATGTTATTCTTGTCCAAGATATGTTCTGCTTTCCAGGCTGATCTTAAATGACGAGACAGGAAATACGCGGACAGCGCAGCCAACGGGTGCACCGAAACTCCGATTATCACGTCCGCTTCCGTTGGCAGCTTCCGGCCGACTCGGAATGCTCACCAAGCGTAGCTGATCATGTTTGGAACACGCCGCCACTATACCGGCGATCGCGATGGCCCGCGGCCACCGTACGAGTGACACCAAGACCAGCCAGAGGTCTCCTCCCCGCGGGTCACGACCGTTCTCTGCTGACCCTTCGTCGGCGCTGAATTCCGTCGCCATCGCGCTCACGACTTCCGACTCGTCAGCACGGCAGTTCCGAACATTCGCCAGATGAGAACACAGATACCTGCCACGCTTCCGATCCCATACGACACGTGCAGCACAGAGAAGACCACCGGCATCAGCGCAAACTGCATCGGCGCGCGTTCACGAACGGCGGCCCGCAACGCCACTCCAGCCGCCACCAGAACGTACGTGACGAGCGCAACGACGAAGAGCCACCCGAATCGCTGCTGCAACAACCACATAACCCCGAGCACAGCCATCGCCGAGACGAACACGAGCGGAGCGAAATGTCGAGCTCGGAAACGCACACCCCAGTGCAGCGGAAGCATTGCCCAATACCCATTGCGCAGGTTGTGTTTGACGAATGACCCGAACTCCGTGCGTGCCTGATACCAACTCTCGATGGCCGGATCCAGAAGAATCCGACCTCCCGACTCTCGAAGGTGAGAGTTGTACACCATGTCCTCACTTCCCGGAATGCTGTCGTCAAAAAACCCGAACCGATCAAACAGTGCTCGCTGGCAGGCAAAGTACGGAACCGTGTCGACCAGTGTGGGCTGAGTCAGCCTACGGGTTCGGTAATGCGCATTGCCAACACCGAAGGGCTCGCTGAGCGCGGCCGTAACTGCCCGCCCCCACGCGCCTGGCGTGCGAGGCACCGCGTGCCACACTCCGCCGACTATCTCCGCTTCGCCTGCGACCAGACGCCCCACGCATCTACGGAGATAGTCTTTGGCATACGTGTTATGCGCGTCCAGGCGAATCAGGATTTCACCCCGCGACTCCCGGATCGCCAGGTTTAGCGCCCTCGGTAGGTTCCCGTCGGTATCGTCGAGGATTCTGATCGGAACACCCCTCGCCTTCCGGGTGTTGATCACATCGCGCGTCTCGTCGGTACTGAGCGCGTCAATCACTAGAATTTCGAGACGATCGACCGGATATTCACCCGTCAATACCGAGTCCAGGCAGTCTGCGATGAACCGCCCCTCGTTGCGGGTGGGGATGATCACGGTCACCGACGGCACAGCCTCACGTGGGAAGTCAGACACTATTGCCCATCTCCAGCCTGCATCGGCTGCTCAGTTCCCGCATCAGGATGCGGGAGACGACCAGATGCCCGTCTTCGATTGTTTGCATGTCTGTGAAATGTACATGAAGGGGCACTCTTGTCCGAATTAGCCCGCGTGAGCCTAGTCGTGGCGAAACGCTAAAGCGTGAAGCCTGCCTGCGCCGCGTCGTTGTAGAACATCTTCACCGTATCGAGCGAATATTCGTCCAAGGACCGGCCGATCAGAGACAGCTTCTTCAAAATGTCGTTCGTCACGGTGATGATGTGACAGCCGATGGCGTCGGCTTGAAAGATGTTGAGGAGCTCACGCGGGCTGGCCCAGATCAGTTCTGCGTCTGGCGCGGACCGCAGTATCTCGACAGCTGCGGCCATCAGCGGGACTGGATCGTACCCAGTGTCTGCCACGCGGCCGGCAAAGACCGACACGCACGCGGGCGCGCCGCCAGCCACCGCCTCCGCCACGTCACGCACCTGGCCGAGCGACAGCAGCGCGGTGATATTCAGCTTCACACCCGAGTGGGCTAGCCGACGGACGAGATCGCACGCCGACTCGCGGCGCGTGTTCGTCACCGGGATCTTCACGTACACATTCTGGCCCCAGCTCGCGATCGCTCGCGCCTGGCGCTCCATCTCTCCGAACTCGTCCGAGAACACCTCGAAAGAAATCGGCCTGTCCGGAATCGCCTGCAGGACCTGTCTGGCGAACGCCGAATAGTCGCTGATCCCCGCCTTCCGCATCAGTGTCGGGTTCGTCGTGAACCCCTTGATGTACGGCTTGCCGTACATTTCGACCATGCCAGGCAGGTCTGCTCCATCCGCGAAAATCTTCACCGAGAGCTGGTCAACAGACTTCATGGGTTGCCCCTGATGGACGAGCGAGAATCCATTCGGCCGCCTCCGGCAGCGACCCGAACACGGCATCTGGTTTCCGCGGCTTCCGTTCCGCGTATCCGTGATCGAGAAACACCGTCGCGCAGCCCGCCTGTTCTCCCGCCTCGACGTCGCGCCAGCGGTCACCCACCATGACACTCGCGTGGAGGTCCACACCATGAGCGCGCGCCGAGTCGAGAATCAATCCCGGCTTCGGCTTTCGGCACACGCACGCGTCACCGTCGTCATGATAGCACACGCGGAATTCGTCGATCGGTAGCAAGGATGCCAGCCGGGTGTGAATCGCCTCCACGACGGTCCGCGACTGCGTGCCTCGCGCGACGTCGGGCTGGTTGGTCACGACGATCAGCAGGTACCCGGCGGCTTTCAGGCGCTCTAACGCCACCGCCACACCCGGCAGCACGTCGAGTTCCTCAACGCGAGCCGGTGGATAGGGTTTGCCGTCCCGAACGACGGCCCGGTTGATCACTCCGTCACGATCGAGGAAGACGGCGCGGCGGCTTTTCCCGTCGATTCCCATTTGGTCTGAGCGGCCTTGAGCGCCGGATGCGAGACGAGCAGGTGCCACACGACGGCCTGGAACGCCTCCGAGTGCGGCGTAATGTTGACCGGGTTGACCGTCGGCACGATCACGCACGCATCGGCAACCTGCGCGGTGTATCCGCCGTCGCGGCCTACGACCCCGACGACTTGCGCCCCCACCTGCCGGGCGTACTGCAACGCACGCACAAGGTTCGGGCTAATGTTGTGCTCGAGGCTGCCGCCGCCGACCGAGAACACGAAGAGCATGTCCTTCGCCTGTAGCCGGCTGCCCTCAAGCCACGCAGAAAACGTTCGCTCCCATCCCTCGTCGTTCGTGCGGGCCGTTAGCTCCGACACGTTATCGACGGGCGTATAAGCCTCAATCCCGGCAATCTTCCTGAAATCGTTCACGGCGTGCGAGCAGTTCGCGGCGCTGCCGCCCACGCCAAGGAAGAACAGCCGGCCGCCGCGCGCACGGAGGTCCGCGAGCAGAGTCGCCATCTTCTCGATTGCGGCTGCGTCGAGGCGGGCAACCACCCGGGCCGTTTCTTCAAGATACTGTTTAGCGTAGCTCGTCATGCGGATGTGCCTTTCGCAGCGAGGTAGGCACGCAGGTCTTCGAGTCCCTCCGCCGAACCAATCTCGTAAAGCCGATTTGGCACTTCGTATCCGACGCAGTCGTCGTGCGCGAGCAGATCCTCGTACACCGCAGCGAGATCGAACACTTCGCCTTCAGTTCGTCCCCGAAACGCGGACTTCCGGAAAGCCGCCAGGCCGTAGTCGATGTGGCGCATCTCGCGCGTGCGGTGCTGTTTGTCGTAGCGAACGATCCGCCCGTCGGCAAACAGAATGTTACTCCGGTCGAACCGGTCCTCATTGCGGTAGACCGTCACAAGGCCGCGCTTTCCGCTCGCGAGGAAGGCGTGTGCGATCGCGCCATAGTCACACTCTAAGTACGCGTCGCCGTACATCACAAAGAATGGATCGTCCAACTCCGGCAGCGCCCTGCTGATGGCGCCGCCCGTACCAAGTTGCTTGTGACCGTCGAAGATGTAGCGCAGCCGCACACCCCATCGCGCGCCGTCGCCAAGCGTGGCGCTGATCATCTCACCCAAGTGACTGACGAGGAAGGTTATGTCGGTGAGCCCGTGGCGGCGCAGCAACTCGATCTGGTGTATAGCGAACGGCTGACCCGCGACGTCCGCGAGCGACTTCGGCAGACGTTCCGTCATCGGCCGAAGCCGCCTCGCCAGGCCGCCGGCCAGAATGACGACTGGAAGACTCATCCGAACAGCACCTTCGTGCCCTCAAAGTCGAACTTAAAGCGCATTTCCTGGAGACCGGCCTTGGCCATTGCCGCCCGCAACCGGCGATGTTCCTCCGTGTAAAACAGCAGGAAGCCGCCGCCGCCGGCTCCCACGAGCTTCCCGCCAATCGCGCCGTTGTTCCGAGCGAGTTCGTACCACGCGTCAATGTCAGGGTTGCTCATGCCGCTGAAGCGGCGCTTCTTGCGCTCCCAGTGTTCGTGCATCAGCTCGCCGAACAGCGTCAGCTTGCCGCTCTCGATCGCCTCCAGGCAGCGCAGGCCAAGTGCCTTGACGTAGTGGAGGTTCTCGAGCATCGCGCTGTCAGACCGCTCCGTGCGGTGTTTCTGGTCCTGGAGAATCGAACTGGCGTTCCGCGAGAAGCCGGTAAAAAAAAGCAGCAGGTTGTCTTCGAGTTCGAACAGGGTAGGCATTTTCGTGTTCAGCGGACACACCTTCACGGTGTCATCAGGATTAAAGGTGAAGCAGGTCACGCCGCCGTAGGCAGCGGCGTACTGATCCTGTTTGCCGACGGGTTCGCCCAGCCGGCCAATCTCGATCTCACACGCCAGCTCCGCCAGTTCGCTGGCATGAAGCATCCGGCGGCGATGCACGTGCAGCGCCTTCAGTAAGGCCGTCGAGAAACTGCCGGACGATCCGAGGCCTGTACCGGCCGGAATGTCGGCCAGGGAGGTGATTTCCAGCTGCGGCGTTCTGAAGTCGAGCATCCGAATCGCTTCGCGAATGATCGGGTGCTGGACGTCGTCGGCCGTCTCGACTTGCTCGAGCTTCGAATACTTGAGGTAGATCCCTTCCGTGAACGGCCGCATCACCGTGACATACACATACTTGTCAATGGCCGCGGTAATCAAAGAGCCGCCATGCTTGCGGTAGTAAGACGGGAGGTCCGTGCCTCCGCCCCCGAGCGTGATGCGTAGCGGGCTGCGCGTAATAATCATTGGCTAGACCGTTCAATCATCTGCCAGAGCTTGCGAGTAACAGCGCTCTAACTCTTCAACAAGATGACGACTCGTAAACTTGCTCAGAATCCTTGCGCGTCCTGCCTTACCCATTTCTTCCATCAGCTTTCTATCATTCAGCAAGCGCAGGCAGGCAGCTGCCAATGCATCGGAGTCTCTGGACGGCACAACAATCCCGGTAACACCATCAACAACCATTTCTGCAATCCCGCCGGCGCCTGTCGTAACTACCGGCCGCGCACACACCATCGCTTCGGCGGTTGTGTTTCCAGTTCCGGCTACACCATAGGCGGCTGGAATCGGGTTAACGAAAATGTCTAAAATCGAATACACGCGTGACATATCTCTGCGAGTGCCCACGAATCTTATGTGCTGGCTAATCTGGAGACTTTCGGCCAATTCCTTCAGCTTCTGTTCTAGTGGCCCACCACCAGCAATTACGAACTTGACGTGCGAATTATGTACTAGGATCTTGGCGGCAGCTTCTATGAAATACTTCACCCCCCTTTCGGGTGACAACCGGGACGCCGTGCCGATAACTGGGGCGGTCGAGTCAATGTTAAACTCCTTGAGTAACCGAGAGTCCTTGGTTGTGTCTTCCGGAATTCCTATCGCGGGTGGGTTATACGCAAAGGCCACTTTGCGTGAAGAGACACCACGTTGGATCAATTTGTCCCTCTCTTGTTGACAGTTACCAATGACGACATCAATAAACCGGTTCGCAAACGGACCCATTATCCAATAGGCGCGTTTTTGTATACCCCTGCACGTCCATACAGTCCGCACTTTTGCTGATTTGCGCGCACCACGGCAGAAAGGAGCCATGAAAGCGGAACGGGCATATTGAAAATGAACGATATCTATTGGATTTTGTGCGACGAATCGGCGGAGTATGCCGACATCTGTGATCAGCGATAGGATACTCAACCCGAGAGGAGCAGAGACCACCGTTAGCCCTTGTTTCGTAAACTCATCAACGAATGGGTGATCGGAGTTACACATGACGTACACTTGGTGGCCAACGTTCTGAAGCGCATTTGCCATTATCAACGTCGATAATTGGACTCCGCCGATATCCACCCGATCAACGCGTGTTACGAGCAACACCTTGAGTCTTCTCATTTTTGTTTGAAGAGGTTCTTGCTACGGATGCGCCGGAAGAGTCCAGCTCAAGTGGCGTACACACCCGTTCGTCGCCCGTAACGCGTTGTTTCAGGGGATCCTCGGCGCAATGTCCGTCTTGTGTCTTTCATTCGCCCTTCCGCGACACGATCCAGGAGCCTATGGTGGCAAGCGTCTCTTCCGACTTGCCGTAGAAGCGCCCATCCAGACGCAGACGCCCGCTTGTGATCGATTCGCGCGACCGCGGGCATACCTCGCACTCGGCCGCCAGGAGGCTGTGTCCCGCATCCTGAAACAGGCTGATGTAGTCGTCATGCCTCAGCCTGTTCATATACATGTAGCGGTTGCCGGCATAGCGTTCCCATTCGGCGTCGGAGTATTGAAGAAAATTGACGGGGAGTATGGTCCTGTCCGAATGCGAGAAGTGGTCGCTGTAGTCTATTTTATGGATGAACAACCCACCCTTGGCGACGATGCGGATCCCCTCCGCGAGAATCCGACGCACTGTCTGCGGCGGTATGTGTTCGAGTACGGTGTACGAGGTGTGAAAGTCGATGCTCCGCTCGGCCAAATGGGTCTGAGCGGCATCGCCGGGCGCGACATAATCGATGCGGCACAGATCGAGGAACGCGCCCACCGTAAAGGGGTATTTGCGGTGAAAACCGAGCAGCTCATCCAGCCTTCGAGCTTCCAGGAAGTCCCCGAACAACCGCCGCACTTCCCCGTCATGGTCCGCGATGTACTGAAGGCTTTCCCGGACCAGCTCGGCCCGCAAATAGGGATTCAGATCGATGGTAATGGTCCTGTCGGCCCCCATCAACCAGTAGGACAGAGGTGTGATGGGCGCTCTTCCCGTTCCGACTTCCAGAAAAACCTTGCCGACGGGGTCGGAGCCGTGCCTGTCGATCCGTTTCCAGATCTCGATCCCTGCTGATAACCCGCCCACGGGGTTCATCTGCCTCAGACCGCCAAAGTGCCGCTGTATCCAGTAATACACGGCATACCCGGCAGAGGAGGGCAACAGGGATACGGTATTTTGTATGGCCGCTTTCAGTTTCCAGTGCATCGTCGAACGTCCTTCGTCGTGGCACAGGATTTAGTCCAACCCAGGATTTTTTCGCGGCTGTCGCGCGAAAAAATCCTTAATTTGTTAGACTTCCTGCCAGCGGGCCCCCATGCTTTCTTGGAGCCTTTTGGCAATATGCTCTTTGGAATTGACTGTGGTCCACGCCCAATCGCGAAGCGCTACAATTCGCTCTTTCGGAACGGTGGTGTTTTCCATTACCCCGTTCTTGTAATTCATTATGTCGGTGTCAAAGTCAGGACGGAGATGTCCGTTCTCTATAGCGATGTCGTAAAGCTGGCTTCCCGGAAAGGGAATCGGAATGAAAAAGGTCACGTAGTCGGTGCCTGCGTCGATCAGTCTCTTTGAGAGCTCGATGCTCATCATCATTTCTTGTTCGGTTTCATCTGGGAAACCGATCATTATGTTGATTGGGCAGATCATCCCAACGGACTTCGCCACCCGAATGAGGCTAATCACGTCCATGGTTTCTAGAGTCAGTTTGCCCGTCGCATACTTATCTATCACTCTCTGGGAGCCTGATTCTACGGGGAAGACGATTTGGCGTAGGCCGGCACTAAAGAGAAGCTGAAGATACTCTTTGTCGGGTTCCAGCCCGTTTGCGGTGCGCTTGAACAGATGAACGAGATTCACTCCGTTGACATCGGCGATAAGCAGATCCTTGCCTTGTATCGCCTTAAAGATGCTTATGATTCGCGCTTTCTTCGCCAACAGAGAGTCGTCCTCAATAAAGATCTTCTTCACTCCTAAAGATTGAAGCACCTCAATCTCCTGAAGCACCCTGTCAACGGATTTAAGCCGGAGTGCGCCGACGTTGCCAATTTCCTCGCTTCTATTGAATCTCTCCTTTGAGATATGACAGTAAGCGCATTGGAACGGACAACCTCTCGAGGTCATCAAATTCTGATAGCGGTATTGCTGGCCGGTCAAGTCAACCCCGTGAGGTGCGGCTATCTGCTCGTATTTATCAAGCAATAACTTGTCCCAAGTTGGGAATGGAAGCTCATCGAGGTTTTGATGAAAGTGTGGCGGATTGCCAAGCGTGCCGCAAATTCCCTGGTAACGCTGTCCTTGCCTGAACCGTTGGGCAATTTCCTGGATTGTCCTCTCACCCTCACTGGTGCAAATCAGATCAAATGTCCCCTGGTCGACGAACCGTTGCCACAACGCTCTGGCGCTTATTCCGCCGGCTATTACCAGCGCCTTGGGATTCACCCGCTTCACAATCTCCGCCACCTTGAACGATGCTTTGGTCTGTGAAGTGTGGTTGGAATGTATCCCCACAATGTCATAACCGGCCGCCGCCTCGGCGATTCTGTCCCACGACATTCCAATCTGGGTCAGGCCGTTCTCAAGTTGTACGTTTCGGTAAAATGTATCCTCTAGCGTGTCTTTGGGGCCGCCGATGGATGTATCCAGTAGATCCGCTTCAATCCCAATCTGCCTTAAAGCTCCAGCCAGATAAAGCATGCCCAGCGAGCCGTCTGGTCTTGGAGTCTCAATCGGCAATAACCGGGGGGGCGGGTAAATCAAAAGAACTTTCGGGTCTCTCATTCGTCACCTCCCGTAAAATTATTATAGTGATTGGGAAAACCAATCGCGGTAAATTCGGGCAATGGATGTTTTTCCTATTTTTCTCCTCTTGATTGTTTATCATCAAACTTTTTGAATGACTTGATGTTGTTCCTTGGTTGAAATCAATTCGCTTCGGTCAATAAATCTGCGGAACCATAGTTCCATGCTGATGAGCGCGTGCAGACGCCGGTCGTACTCATTATCTTCCGGTTTTTCAGTCGGCAAATCGAGCCGGCGCGCTTGGAGCGACGCGACAAGTGATTCGGTCCACGAGCGCAATTCGCGCCGCAGCCACACACCGATCGGGCTGACCATCCCCATCTTGTCCTTGCGCTCGACGATTTCCAGCGGCACGAACTCGCGCGCGACCTCGCGCAAGATCCATTTCGTCGCACCACCTGACCGAATTTTGAAACGAGCCGGCAGACGAAAAGCAAATTCGACGATGCGATGATCGAGAAACGGCGAGCGGCTTTCGAGTCCGACATGCGCGCAGCCGCGGTCGTCCATTTTGATCAAGTCTTGGAGCGTAATCGCGGCATCGGTATAGCCCATTTGAGAAACTATGTCGGAATGATACGCAAATAATTGCCGGACCGTATCCGCCGGCAATGAAGTACGAGGCGAGACGCGCTGGTTCAATTCGAGATAGCGCAGCGCCGGGTCGCCGAACATGTTCGAATTCCAAAAGCGACGAGCCATCGGAGTGTATTGCGCAAAGAACGGCAGGTGCCCCAGTTCGACTTCGTGATGCAACAGGACATAGCGACCGTAGCCGCCGAATAATTCGTCCGCGCCCTGTCCATTCAAAACGACTTTGACAATTTCCCGCGCATTGTGTGCCAGATTGAAACTGGTGATGGTGGACGAACTGGAGATGGGTTGATCGAGATGGTAAATAATGTTTTCGAAGAGCGAAGGGACATCTTCCGGCTTGAGTGTCACAAATATTTGCTCCGTTCTGATTTGACGTGCCACCGCGCGCGCCGCTTCGCGCTCGTCGAATTTGCCCGGCTCGGCGTAGAAACTTGTAAAGACGCAACCCGGTTTCGCGATGCACGCAATGATCGAAGAGTCCAAGCCTCCCGACAAATACATTCCTACCGGGACTTCGGATTGTAAGCGAATCGTCACGGCATCGTAAACTAAATCGCGTAACTGTTGGACGGCTTCGGCTTCGGTTAGGTCTTCATTCACTTCGTTTGAGATTGACCAGTAACGTCGTGGCGTGAGATCGCGGCGTTCATTCACCAAAAGATAATGCGCGGGCTGGAGTTCTTTGATGCCTTGAAAGAGCGTGTCATCGGTCAACGTGTTTTCGAAAACGAAAAAGTCGGGTGGGATGTTGGGTTGGGGGCGAACATGCGCCAGGAGACTTTTGATTTCGGATGCAAAATAAAAGGTCTCGTTCACGACGGCGTAGTAGAGCGGTTTTTCTCCCATTCGATCGCGCGCCATGAAAAGCTGCTTGCCATCCCAGATGGCAAAAGCAAACTGTCCGTTCAACCGCTCGAGCATCTTGATGCCCCATTCTTCGTATGCGTGAACAAGGACTTCGGTGTCGCAGTTCGTCGCGAATTTCCGTCCCGATCGAACCAATGCATCTGCGAGCGGCTTGTAATTGTAGATCATGCCGTTGAAGACGACCCAAACCGTATTATCTTCGTTGGTCATCGGCTGATGCCCGTGTGCCACGTCGATGATCGAAAGCCGCCGATGCCCCAGCCCGAGCGCGCCGTCGAGATGGACGCCATCGTCGTCAGGACCGCGATGCGCAAGAACGCGACTCATCGCCGTTATTTCTTCCGGGCGGACGGGCGCGCCGTCAAAATTCAATATTCCGCAAATGCCGCACACTATTTGTTTATTCCCCTTCGAAGGTTCATCGTCAAAATATTATCCGTGAGCTACGTTTTCTCAAATCCGAAAGCGCGCTTGGGTGAAATGCGGGACTCAGCGGCGGCCGGCTGGGTCGCCAAGTTCGTGCGGCCGGCGGACGTAGCGACCAGCGTGCCCGTGACGGTTAAGTCGCCCCCGCGTTGACGCCTGGGCCAGTCTGCGCGCAGGCCATTCCCAAGCCACAGCAACACGAGACCCGGTAGAATCACCAAGTACCATGAGCGGATGATTTCCGAACTCTGCCCTCGGACGATCAGAAGAGCTTGCATCGCAAAAAGCGCGCCCACGAAAGCCCGATAGAGTCTGTCCGGCGTGTTCCAGAACCGGCGCGAGACTCGCAGCGCACAGCCGATGACGACGGCGTTGTATAAAATGCCAAACCACCCCATCACGTTGTAGCCCTCCACCAGGATGTAGTACCCAAACCCTTGCCAGGTCTCAGTGTATGACGTATCGACGATGCGGCTGACTATGTAGCCAAGGGACGGGTAGCCGGAAAAGCCGCCGAACGGCAGGCAGCCGAAAAGAAGTGCTGGTACAGCGTCGCCCGGAATCACTACCCCGTCCGCCATCGAGCTCAGCAGGACCACCGACGGCCCGGCGTAGTCGCCAAAAACGAGCGCTTGGATATTGAGCCGATTCGTCACGAACCACCCAGGGTCGGATAACAATCGGCCGCGGAGGCTGCTCAGGCTCATTGGCCCCTCGACCTCTACTCGGAAGGTGGCGACTGCCGTCAGTAGAAGAAAAATACCGATCGCGCCGATCAGCAGACGGGCGCTGAGCAAGCGTCGCGCGGTACCCGCTAACAGGGCCTCGAAACACACGACCCCAATCATTGTGGAAGCTATACCTGTCCGCGATCCCGCCCGAACCGAGATGACAAGGAAGATCCCCCCGGTCAGCGCCATCAAGAATTGGCAGGCACGGCGTGGGAAGCTCCCCACTTTGGCACGAGCGGCGGTGGCATAAAGCGCCAGGAACACAGCGCCAAATAGGTTGTAGGGTCGTGCGAAGAGAGTTTGGCCCTTCAGAGCATCGGGTGTTTCGTAGCTGAGGGTCTCATAGTTCTGGACCAGGATCCCCACCAATATTGCATCATAGAGCAGCACGAGGAGAATGAAGCACGCAAAACGCCAGGGATCACTCGGCTCCTGGTACGTGCGCAGAGCGACCCGCCCGTGAGTCCCTCGCCAGAGTACGAAGAACAGGCCGACGAAGGACGCAGTAACAAAGGCCTGATATGCCTGAAGTGTGCTGTCACTGATCAGGGCAGCGCCGGGGACGAGGGTCCCGAAGGCTTCAGGGTACGCGATCCACGCGACTTGCGTGAAAAACGTGTAGACGAACAGGACAGCGTAGAATGCGAAGAAGACGCCATCTCGACGAGCCAGCGTTCGAGCCGACACAATGAAGAAGAGGCAGAAGACGACGAGTAAGGAGGCTGAAGTCATTATCAAGTCGTGTATTGACGCGACTGCGTCCGGTTATGCACCAAGCTTGACCATCGCTCTCGGAGAACGCGACCACTCAACGAGCGAGGCTCACCACGCACGCACTTTTGGCGATGCAGGGGAGATACCCTCGGTCTTGTGACCCGCGGAAACACCTTGAGCTGCGACCCAGATGATCGACGCGAGCAGCCGGCGCAGATCAAGCGGTCGGACTGGTATCCCTGTCTCTTTCGCAAAGGCTCGCAGCAAGACGCAGGCTGTGGCGATGTATGCCACGCTCGATGCCAAACCGGCGCCCACGATACCCAGACGGGGAACCAGCAGCGCATATCCGACCAAGCCTACGACTAATCCAACCGCGGATGCTCCTGCATTGACGCGAAAGCGACCGGTGCCAGCGAAGTAGCTGGCCACGACAGAGCCAGGCGCAAAGACAGTGACCCCTGGGCTGAGGGCTACCAACGCGAAGCGCACACGATCGAACCCGGCGCCGAACAGAATCGACCACAAGGACGTCGGCAGCGAACAGGCAATGATCACAAGTACGGCAGCCACCACAAACGACGCCCTGGCGCTCTGCACGACGTGCTCATGCATGCGGATCGAGGACTGCGCATTCGCAACCATCGAGAAGAGAACGGTCGCGACCGCCGTTGGAACGAGCCAGATTGCCTCGGCGACATTTACGGCGACCGAATACACGCCGAGCGATGACACGCCCAGATAGTGCCGCACAAAGAAGAAGTCCACCCGATAGCTCAAGAACTGCATCAAGTTGGCGATCTGTACGATCAATCCGAAGGCCGCAAGACTGCCACCCGCACTGGCAACGCTGCGCCATCCGAGGCTGCCCTGCAGGGCCCGACTACCCGCAAGAATGGCCATGGCGACAATGCCGGGAAGAGCGTGTGACAGCGCCAGCGCCGGAACCAGCAGATCCAGTTCCTGTCGGCCGTTCCCGTAGGCGGCGAGCAGGAGCAGAAGTAGAAGAGCCGGCTGAGCCGCCGTCAGCCATGCGGACGACACCACCCGACCGGAGGCGTACACGAGGAGAACCGCATAGGAACTGGTCGTGACCACTATGCCCAGAAGGCCAAGGTCAACCGACCACCACGCGGGTCGAACGCCTGCCGACGACGCAACCCAACTCACAGCAAAACCGAGCACGGCGAGAGCGCCGATCGAGAGGAACCCAGCAAGCGCCATCGACGGCCGACTCCCGCGAGGGAGGAGATACACCACTGCCGGGCCTGCCAGCAGGCCCAGTACTTGCGCCAGCAGTCCTGCCGACATGGTCAAAAACGCGAACTCGCCCTTGCCGATCGGTCCCATGAACTGTGACACCAGCACAGCTGTCGCCATGGAGGTGCTCGCTGCCACGACGCGGCCTGTGAACACCGACCCGACAACGTTGATCAGCCGCAAGACGGTCCTCTCAGATCGCCGCGACACTGATGGGGCGACAGAACGGCGCGCCTGCTGAGTCCCTTCAGCACAGGGAACTCAATAGATCAGAAAGTGCCCGCATGTTGGTATCGACATTGGCTCGTTCCTCGACGAGACGACGGTTGGTTTCGAGAGCAGAAGACATCCAGGCACGCTCGCCCACCGCCCGCTCCAGGCAGCGGGCCAACGCCAAGTGATCACCGGGCCGGAATAGCATCCCGTTATCACCGTCGACGATCCACTCCCGGTTGGCAGGAATGTCAGAAACGATGGGAAACAGGCCACAGGCCATCGCCTCCAGCAGGGAGGAGGAGGTACCGTCGGACAGAGAAGCGGAGACGTAGCAAGACGCCGAGTGGAGTGCCTTGAGCATGCCCGCATCTGAAACCCAACCGACAAAACGCACCTGATCTCGCCACTCCCGCGCAATCACCGCATCCGCCAGAGCAATCGACTCCGACAGTAGTGGCCCAAAGGAGAGAAAAGACACATCCAGATCGGCGGGAAAGTGGGGCAGCGAACCCAAGGCGCGAATGATCGTTGCATTGTCATAGACCGGCAGGAAGCCTCGACTGCAAATAAGGCGAGGAGCCGTCACTCGCGGCTCCGCCAATCGGAAGAACGCGAGATCGATTCCCTCATACAACGGAGTCACCGATGCATCAGCCGCAATGTCCCGCGTTCTCGCGGCTAGATTCTTGCCGTTCGCGACTACCACGGCTGCGCTCGCGAGCGTGAAACGGGCGACCTGTCGCTGAGGCCAACCGGCCATGAGGACATCACTTCCAACGGTATATACAACATAGGGCCTTATGCCGCTCAAGTAGGCGATCGCTGCATTGCTCCCACCACCCAGTGTCAGCACCAGATCGGCGCGACAGCGATGCACGAAGGAGCGAAGCTGCTGGGCGGCATACGCCAAGCGGAAGGGAAGCGAGCGCGGTGTGCGGACGCTGTGGACCTTCGCGACCGTCGCTCGGAACTCGCCGATGCTCTCGGCTTGGAAGGGATCGCGGGCATCCAGATACCCGCCGCCCTTTCCCCAAGGCTGGAAATCCACGACGTGCGCTGACAAGCCGAGCGCTGACAGACGACTCGCGATGAGGCGCGCCCACGGACTCGCGATCGACATGAGGATGGCGACGCGCGAGCAGGCTGGAGGGATCAACGGACGCGTGGCGACACCCATTCCCCGCTTCAGCGCCTCGTCACGTCGACGCGCCTGTGGTGCTTCGTACAAGCCATCTCTTGCTTATCCGGTTGTTTCAGCCGGCCCCAATATGGAAAAAGGCACGTAGCGCACTTATGAAACTTATTTCTCGCGGGCCACTGGATGTAGAATCCACCGCAATACGAATTGCGGATTTGAATGCAATTCGAATCCCGATCAGCGGCTATAGAAGACCTCAACTTGTTTGACTACGTACGCCTGCTGTGCGGGGGCCAGTTCGGGATAGGACGGAATGGCCAGGGAGTCGGCAGAGGCTTGCTCAGCGTTGGGGAAGTCGCCTTTGGAGTATTCCAAGCCTTTGAAGCACTCCTGCAGGTGGAGAGGAAGGGGGTAGTACACCTCCGTTCCGATTTCGCCCTCTTTGAGGAACGCCTGCAGCCTGTCGCGCTCGGGCACCCGGATCACGAACTGGTTGTAGATGTGCCCCGGAACGTCCTTCGGCAGAATGACGCGATCCGTCAGACCGGTTTCGCCAAAAAGAGCGCGATACCGCTCTGCGTTTTCGCGCCGGGTCTTTGACCACCCGTCCAGGTATCGGAGCTTCACCCGCAAAATCGCCGCTTGAAGCGCGTCGAGCCGGAAGTTGCCACCAATGAGCTTATGATAGTACTTGGGCTTGCCGCCGTGGACCCGAAGGATGCGGACCTTTTCAGCCAACTCCGGGTCGTTCGTGACCACCATTCCCCCGTCACCCATGGCACCGAGATTCTTGCTCGGGAAGAAGGATAGGCATCCAAGGTCGCCCATACTGCCCGCTCTCCGGCCGTCTTTATACTCAGCTCCAATCGCCTGGGCAGCGTCTTCGACGACTTTGATGTTATGCTGTTTGGCGACTTTTAGAATCGGCTCCATGTCGGCACACTGGCCAAAGAGATGCACAGGAATGATCGCCTTTGTCTTAGGTGTTATCGCCTTCTCGATCTTGCCTGGATCAATGTTATAGGTCACCGGGTCAATATCCACAAAGACCGGCTTGGCCCCGACCCTGGTAATAGACCCTGCGGTGGCAAAGAACGAATAAGGGGTGGTGATAACCTCATCGCCTAGACCGATCTCGAGTGCCATGAGGGAAACCAAAAGGGCGTCGGTTCCCGATGAGACACCTATCGCAAACCGGGTCTGGCAGTAGGAAACCACCCGTTCTTCCAGTTTTTTGACATCGGGACCGAGGATAAATGCCTGGCTATGAATGACCTGCTCAATGGCGTCAAGGATCTCTTTGTAAATCGGCTCGTGGTGGGCCTTCAGATCAAGTAGCGGAACACTCATACAGGCCTCACCCTATCGTCATCTTTCTTGTAGTGTTTTCCGCAAGTGAGGCAATCAGCTTCGCCGCCATTCACCTCGAGTTTCGCGCCACACTTGCAAATCCAACCGGTTATACGGGCCGGGTTCCCCACTACGAGCGCATAGTCCGGCACATCTTTCGTCACCACTGCACCAGCCCCGATAAAGGCGTACTGCCCAATGTTGATTCCGCAGAGGATTGTACAGTTTGCCCCGAGCGTGGCGCCTCGCTTCACCCATGTGGGCTTCAATTCTTGCATCCGGGGGATCTCGCTGCGAGGATTGATCACATTCGTGAATACCATGGACGGTCCGCAGAAGACATGATCTTCGAGCGTAATCCCTTCGTAGACCGAGACATTATTCTGGATTTTGACACCGTTTCCGACGGTGACATTAGGTCCGATCACCACGTTCTGCCCGATCTTGCAGTTCTTCCCGATCCGCGAGCCTTTCAGGATGTGGGACACATGCCAGATGCTTGTGCCTTCACCGATCTCGACCCCGTTATCAATAAAAGCAGATTCATGGGCGAAACAGTCTCGTGTCGCCCGAGCCTGAGTAACTGGCCTACGATGAGGCTTGAACTCTAACGCCTCCTGGCATTGTTGGAGGACCGTGAGAACCCGAAGACCTTCTTCGCCATCCGTCGTGGGGCGATTACGAGTTCGGATGCATTCAAGAAAATGAAGGCATTCGGCCCTGAGCGGTTCTTCAGCTTCCAACGGAACAGGTTGAGCTTCCGCCTTGTTCGCAACGGGGATGTGATTTTTCCAGTCAATACAGTGGGGATAGAGGAGCAGTTTATCCTTTTTCTCTACATCATCAAAAACCGCCATCTTGCGGTCCCCCACTACGATCAACCTTTGCTCTTTAAAGGGGTGGAGCCATGAAACAAAGAGATGGGCCTTAACTCCAGACGGAAAGCGGAGGAGAGTGACGGTGACATCGGCAATCTTCTCATGGAGATAATTGCCACCTTGGGCCTGTACGCCATCCGGAATCTCGCCAAGCAGGCCCAAGATCACCGAGATATCATGAGGTGCAAAGGACCAAAGGATATTCTCCTCTCGCCTGATTTTTCCTAAGTTAAGACGGCTAGAATAGATATACTGAATGCGGCCTAATTCTCCGGCATAAATGAGCTCTTTAAGTTTGAGAATGGCAGGGTGATACCAGAGGAGATGCCCTACCATTAAAACACAACCTCTTTCTTTGGCCAGGGTCACAAGCTCCTGCCCTTCCTCGATGGACAGGCAGAGGGGCTTCTCGACAAACACGTCCTTACCGGCTAAGAGTGCCCGTCGCACAAGATCGCCATGGGTTTCGGCTGGGGTAGCAATCGCCAACGCTCTGATGGCATTGTTCTTTAATACTTGTTCATAGGATTTGAATGACAGGCACTCAGGATATTGTTTTTTAAATGTGTGAAGTTTGCTTTCGTCGCTATCGCAAATCCCTACAAGCACGCGCAAGTCATAGAAGTTCCTAACCAGATTCTTCCCCCAGTACCCGGTGCCAATCACAGCCACCTGTGGAACGGACGGATGTTTCTCTCTCATGTTCTCATTCATCTGATAATCTTCGCCCTTCCGTTAATAACATGCTTCGTAGCGTTTCGGGTATCAATTACCAGGGCTGCATGATCTACAATCCATTGGTAGTCATAACTGGAATGATCCGTTACGATCACCATGGCATCCATCTGCCCGAGCTTTTCTTCAGTCAGCGGCACGGACTGCATGGCAAAGTCGTAATGGCGCAGTCCCTCAAACGATGGAACGTGGGAATCGTTATACGAGACGTCTGCTCCCTTCGACATCAGCAGCTCGATGATCTTCAGACCCGGGGATTCCCGTTTGTCATCCACATCTTTTTTATAAGCCACTCCCAGCACAAGGATCCGGGCTTCTTTGATGCTTTTGCCTCTCTGATTCAGAGCATCCACTACTTTGGACACAACATAGTAAGGCATGGCGGTATTGACCTCTCCCGCCAGCTCGATGAAGCGGGTGGTGACGTCGTACTGTCTCGCCTTCCAGGTAAGATAGAACGGATCAATCGGAATGCAATGTCCGCCCAGGCCGGGACCCGGGTAGAAAGGTGTAAAACCATAGGGCTTCGTAGCAGCGGCATCAATCACCTCCCACAGGTTGATCCCCATCCGGTCGCACAGGATCTTCATTTCATTGACCAGGGCGATATTCACGCTCCGGTAGATGTTCTCGAGAAGCTTGGTCATCTCGGCCACGCGGGTGGAGGAGACCGGGACGACCTTCTGAACCAACTGTGCATAAAAGGCTTCTCCGATCTTAAGACAGTTCGGGGTCATCCCACCCAGGACTTTTGGAATCGTCTTATAGGGAAATTTCCCATTCCCCGGATCCTCCCGTTCGGGTGAGAAGACCAGGAAAAAGTCAGCTCCTGCTTTGAGTCCCTTATCCTCCAGGATCGGCCGCACCACCTCCTCCGTGGTGCCGGGATAGGTGGTGCTCTCAAGTGCAACGAGCTGGCCGGCTCTCAAAGACTTCGCAATCGCTTGTAAGGTATTAAGCACATAGCTCAGATCCGGTTCCCGGTGAGGGGTCAGCGGGGTGGGCACGCAGATCAAAACACAGTCCGCGGTTGAAAGTTTCGAAAAGTCGGTAGTGGCCGTAAACCGTTTTCTTGCCACGATCGAGCGGATTGAATCTGAAGCAATGTGCCCAATATAACTTACGCCTGAAAGGAGCTTGCTGACCTTGGTTTCATCCGTGTCAAACCCGAGAACCGTAAAACCTTCCTCCACGCAGCGCAGCACCAGCGGAAGACCCACATAACCCAGGCCAATGACCCCTACAGTGGCAGCGTGGCTGTAGATCTTATTGAGCAAAGCATCCTGAGGATTCATCATGCGAGACCCCCTTACAATGGAGTTACATCCGCCGATTCCACCTCAACCACGGCGGCCTGTCGAATCAGTTGGATGCCGATCACCACCCGATGGTGCCGCCCTTTCCGGGTGAGAATCCCTTCTACTCCCTCGAGCGGGCCGCGGATCACACGCACCCGCATCCCTTCCCGAAGATAGGGATGGGAGTCATAGGGAAGGATGTGGGTCATGAGTTTTTTGATCGTTTCGATTTCGTGATCCGGAATAGGTTCGGGTTTGCCGGAACTACCGATAACCTGCACCACGCCGGGGGCTCTTACAACGGCAAGATGATCTTTCCAGGCAAAACGGGCAAAGCAATAACCTGGAAAGAGGGGGAGTTCAACCTCTTTTTTCCGGTCTTTCCAGTGGCTCACTCGCCGTACCAGGGGGAGAAGCGGCTCGATCCCTTTTCCGTTGAGCTGATCACGGACATGTTTTTCATGACGTGACCGGGTCCAAAGAGCGTACCAACAAACCCCATCATTAGAGGAGTCGACCTCCTCAAGATATAGCTTCGCCCTTTCACTTACAACTCTCAAATCAAACGACTCCCTTCGACGATTAAGTCAACTTCATCCCGCTCGTAATTTCGGGGTCGTTGCTTCGATCTTTTAGCCGGAGAAACTTTATTTTTTTGACGGTCTGATCGAGTTCGTTGGGAGTGTAGGCAAGGAAATCCGCTCTGACGACCCATGGACAAGACAAGGCAATCTCACGAAGCCGTTCGTAGAAAGACATCGGCGCCCTCTTGATGATCAAAAGGTCTAAATCGCTGGTCTCGCTCACTTGCCCGTTGCCTACAAGCCAAAGAGAATAACCCGACGAGGACGGTCCCGTTTAATCGCCGTCGTTACTTGTTCTCATTTCGGCTTTGCCGTCCAAGGAGATCCCATTGTTTACGAGTATAGCAAATCGAAAGCGATTGTCCATGATTCATGCACGCTTGTCAAGCCAAAATAAAAATGTCCGGTTTTTAGCTATATCATCTTCGTCACACAATCCGATAATACGACTTGTACCATTCCACAAACTGCTTGATTCCAACCTCGACGGGTGTCTTCGGCTTGAAGCCGATGGCCTGATCCAGTTCCCTGATGTCGGCCGTTGTAGCGGGGACATCGCCCGGCTGCATCGGCAGCATTTCGATGACGGCCTTTTTCCCGAGGCGCTCTTCGAGCACTTGAATGTAACGCATCAGTTCCACCGGCCGGTTATTGCCGATATTGTAGATCCGGTACGGCGCGCGGCTGCTTGCCGGATCCGGCGCGTCGCCGCTCCAGGTCGCATTGGTTCGAGCCGGCCGATCCATCACCCGGATGACCCCTTCCACGATGTCGTCGATATAGGTAAAGTCCCGGACCATTTTGCCGTTGTTAAAAACCGGGATCGGCGTTCCTTCAATAATCCCCTTCGTGAATTTAAACAGCGCCATGTCCGGGCGCCCCCAGGGACCGTAGACGGTGAAAAAACGAAGGCCGGTGCAGTGCAGGCCGTAGAGATGGGCATAGCTGTGGGCCATCAGCTCGTTGGCCTTTTTGGTGGCGGCATACAGGGAAACGGGATGATCCACGTTGTCATGCTCGGAAAACGGCAATTTGGTGTTCGCTCCATACACCGAGCTGGTGGAGGCAAAGACGAGATGGCCCGTTTTCGCGTGACGGCAGCCCTCCAGAATGGTTCCGAACCCGACGAGGTTCGCATCGATATACGCGTTAGGATTCTCAATCGAATAACGCACGCCGGCCTGGGCCGCGAGATGCGTCACGACATCGAAACGGTTTTTTTGAAACGTTTCCGCCATCGCCGTTCGATCCGCCACGTCGAGTTTCTCGAAGGTAAAACCGGGATGACGGCGGAACCGGGCGAGACGGGCCTCCTTCAGCTCGACATCGTAGTAGGCATTCATATTGTCGATGCCGTAGACCGTGTCGCCTCGCTCAAGCAGTCGGACGGCCAGGGCCGAACCGATAAATCCGGCCACGCCGGTGATGAGAATATTCATAGGCTCTATCGAGCCTCCTCCGGATGAAGATATTGTTTCCAGTGAAATGCAGGCGAACCGCTGACGATGAAATCGGGATTCACAAGATCCGCCTTGTTGTAATGCAACGATTTTCCCTCCAGATCGGTCACGCTTCCCCCGGCCGCCTCGACGACGCATTGCGCCGCCGCCGTGTCCCATTCCATCGTCGGTCCAAATCGCGGATAGAGATGAGCCGCCCCTTCGGCGACCCAACAGAATTTGAGCGAGCTGCCGATCCGGACGCATTCGGCCGTCCCGATCTTCCGGAGAAACGACTCCAGGATCTCGCCGCCGTTCGACCGGCTGGCGACGATTCTCAGGTTCCCTCGACGATAATCTCCGGTCCGAATCTGAGTCGTCGTCTCTCTCGTCTGCTTAAAGGCGCCACGGCCTTTCATGGCGTAATAGGTGACGCCCAGCGTGGGCGCATGCACCACCCCCAGGACCGCCGTTCGATCCTCGATCAAGGCGATATTCACCGTGAATTCGCCGTTTCCCTTGATGAACTCCTTGGTCCCGTCGAGCGGATCCACCAGCCAAAAACTCTCCCATGAGCGACGGACTTCATACGGCACGGCGTCTGACTCTTCGGACAGCACCGGCCGGGCCGGACTCATCTTCTGAAGCCCATCCAGAATAACCTGATGGGACGCCGTATCGGCACGGGTCAATGGAGAATTGTCCTTCTTGTACGTCGTGCCGATATCGCCTCCGGTATAGACGGCCATGATCGCCGCGCCGGCTTTCTCGGCCAGGGCGACCGCGTCGCGAAGCATTCTTTTATCCGCCGCCACCTTCATGACCGGACCGTCTTCTCGGCCGTTTCTATCGGAGTTCTTAGTTTCTCGATATACTCTACAAAGAAAGCGATAAATACGGCCAGAAATGCGGCCGTCACGGTGGACAACAACACTATCGAGGTCCGCTTAGGCTTGGACCTTCTCTCCGGTACCTTGGCCGTGTCCAGCACCTGCACCGTCGGGCTGTCCTTGGCCTCCTGAATTCGTGCCATCTCATATTGCTGGGTTAATAAACCGTACAACGTCTCTTGGACCTTCGCTTCCCTCACCAGCCGGGCAAACTGCAGCGCCAGGTCCGGGATCTGAGCCGTCGGAATAAAGATGTCTTTGGGGGAATGATTGTCCGGAATTCTTTTCCCCTCCTCCATCTCCCGCAGTCGTTCCTTCAACTCCTCCACCTGCGTTTTTAATATCTCAGCCTGGGGATTGGTGGAGGTCGCATACGAAAGCATCGTCTGGAGTTCGACCTCCTTGGCCATCAGTTGGCCCTTCACATTGCCGATCGCCTCGATAATCGCCTTGGATTGATCATCCAACTTCACGGCACGGTTTTTCTCCTGAAAGGCTCTGACCGCGTCCTCTGTTTTCCTCAACTCCTCCTTGGCCTCCTTGAGTCGCTCTTCAACAAAAACCCGCATTCGACGGCCGGATGTCATCACAATTCCCTTATTGATTCGGTCCAACTCCTCCACAAAGGCATTGGCCGTTTCCGCCGTCCTTCTCGGATCTCGATCCTCGACCGTAATCGAGATGATATCCTCCTTCGACTTCATGATCCGGACATGCTGGTCTAATTTTTTTTGAGCATCCTCTCTATTTTTTACTTTAAAAATCTTCATCAGGTCGAAACGGGCGATGATCGCATCCCGGACCGTCCCGCTCTTTAATATCCCCACCCATAAATCGGCGGGCGATTTCATCCCTAAGAAGCCGCCGCCCGAGCCTCCCGGTAATTGGGAAACCATGGCCGAGCTGAAGGAGCCCTCTTGCTGTGGCGGAAGGATGCTTGCCGTGGAGGCGTAGATTTTCGGAAGAAGAAGGCTGACGATAACCGACATGATAAAGGCGGCCGCGACAATTTGTCCGATCATCTTGCGCCGCTTGACCAGGACCTTCCAATAGTCAAGAAGGTTGATTTCGTCATCCAGCGGGTTCTGTTGTGGACTCGGGTTCATGGGTCCGCTAAAATACTTTAATCACGATCGCGGCCGTCGCCGCGATCTGGAAGAGGATCTGGGTGATGTCCTTGATGTCCTTCAGCCAGGCGACCCGCTCGATCTTTTCCGGGACCACGATGGTATCGCCCGGATCGAGATAGGAAGATCGGACCCCTCCGAATCCCAGAAAACCGCTATCTTCGCGCTCGCTGACGGCCGTGCCGTCGATCTTGAGAACATAAAGCTGCGCTTCATCCGCGTCCCGCGTTGCGCCGCCGGCCTTCTTTAAATAGCCGGAGACCGTGGCTTTGCGATCGAAGATAAACGCGGTCTGGTTGTAGACGGAGCCCAGCACCTGAACCTGTTGAGGCTTCTCGGGAATCACCAGCGCATCGCCCTCTTCCAAGACGAGATCGGACGGTGAGCTCCTGAGTTTTTCCGGAACATCCAATCGGATGCTGATCCTGCCTTTAGCCTTCGCCGCCCTCATTTTAGTGATGAGCGCGCGCCGCTGCTCTATCGCCGCCTTCTGGAGCACGACATCCTCCGACGAAAGAGCAGCTTCGATCTTCCCGGCCGACTGGGAGAGAATCTGCTGCTCCAGACGATCGATCGCCTCATCGAGCTGTCTCTGCTGAAGTTCTTTCACGGACTCCCGTGTAAAGATCACCCCTTTGAGATAGGCCTTGTCCGTCAATCCTCCTGCCCGCTCAATTAAGGATGACAGTGTCTCCCCTTTCTTGGTCGTGTAAATCCCTGGAAACTTCACCTCACCCTTTATGCTCACGGTTCTGTAAAGCTCCCATTCAGGGATCGTCTTAACCAAAAGGTAGTCATTGATTTCCAATGGAATATTATGCGCCGGATCCCCCATCATGGCTTTTGAAAGATCGATCACAAACCTCTCCGTCTCAGGGCCCGTCTGGGTGACCTTTATCCTTGTCAGCTCAGCCAGGTTGGAGGCATAATAGACCAGGCCGCCGGCCCTCAAAATCACATCGGCGACTTTCGTCGTCTCAGGCGCTATTCCGTACTCCCCCGGATCGGCTACGGCTCCGGCAATGATGACCGTATTTTTCGTCTCGACAACAGAAAAGACCTTTACGAAGTCGCCGTCCTTGAGGACGAAACTCTTTTTTGAATCTTTTTCGACATCAATTAAGTCTCCTTCAAAAATGGCTCTAAATTGATGTTCCTCTATTCTATGAACCTGCACCCTTCCTTTAAAGGCAGAGGCGGTCAGACCTCCTGCCATATCGATCAGATCGAGAAGCCTTGCTTCACCTTTTAATTCATAAATGGCGGGGTTCTTGATATTTCCGGCGATGCCGACAAGCAGTCCTACCGGCGGGATGAATATCACGTCTTCCGGCATCAATCTTATATCTTGGGTCTTGTCGCCTTTCAGGAGAAAATCATACAGGTCGAAATGGATAATGGTCTCTCCGTTTCGCTTGACCTGAATATCCCGCAGGGTCCCGATCTTGCTCGGGCCGCCGGCCGCAAAAAGGGCATTGATGAGGGTTGAAAGTGAAGACAGCGTGTAACTGCCGGGGTTCCGGACGTTGCCGACCACAAAAACCTGGATCGATCGGAGGCGGCCCATGCTGACATTCATTTTCACTTCCGAGGGCTGGTAGTAGCGGCTGAACTCTTTTTCCAAAAAGGTTTTCGCTTCCGAGAACGTCAATCCGGACAGATGGAGAATGCCGATCTGCGGCAGGCTGATCTTCCCTTCCCGGTCGATCACCGTTGGATATTCGGCATTGACTTTCCCCCAGACGGTGATCCGGATCTCGTCTCCCGGTCCTAAAAGATAGCCCGGCCCGACCGGAACGATCTCGACCGGAGCGAAGGTCGTGGGAGGGCGCTCAAAAAGATCATACCCGAACTGTTTAATGTCGGTCGAAATGGTCTGCGAGAGCTTCCCCTGGATATAGGCCTCAAAAGCGGAAAGCGTCTGTTTCGGAGGCGCCGGGAGTGATCCGCCCGTCGCGGGCGTCTCGGCCGCTTTCGTTTGCGCGACCGGCGGCTGCAACATCTCTTTTCCTTTCTGAATCTGTTGAGGGCTGAGCGATTCGAGAGAAGGGACTGAAGGGGTTGGGGTGGATGGACCCGGCGCCGACGGCGCGGACAGACCGCTTTCTTGAGCCAAAGACGCCGCGGGCAGACTCATCGCCGCTATGGATAGAATCGCTATGACGAGCGCTTTCAAGATCATTGCCTCGCCCCGCTTTAACCATGAATCCGCTTTCACAAAGGTTGTATCATATTCAGGTCAAGATGACTTGTCAAGGAAATGAAGCGGTTATTTTATGCTTAGGGTATCCCGTGGAACTCAAGACGCGCGCCCAACAGATGCGCGGCGGCCTCATCACCCGCTGCGAACTCGGGATGGACGACATGTTCGTAGCGGTATTCTACGGACACCTCCCAGTCCGGCAGGAGGGAGTAGCCCATCCCGACCTGGCCGGCGTAGATGATTTTCAGATGATTCGGATGATCGAGAAACCCGGCCCGCTCCCGCTCCAACAGCGTGACAAGGCGAACTTCAGGGCTGAGATAAACCGTAGCCCGCGCCGAAAGATCGTCCGCGTCGCTGCCCATTTCGTGGCCGATTGTATAGCCTTTAAAAGTATAGCCTGAGGTATAGAACCAGTGTACGTACCAATCACTGACATCGTCTACGTTGTTGGCGTATTCAAATTGAAGATCCGCCTTGGGAAGCGATATCGCCATCCCCATGAGCTGAGCGATGTTCATCAGTCCTTTGTACCGGACCCCCAAGAACTCATGCCATGTGTTATCCTCTCCGCCGTATTCCAGATAAAGCTTGACGCCGCGTATCTCTGGAAAGACAGAGCGGATGAACGGAAGGTAAACGGTTACATCCCATGCCGCCAGGTTGTCGTTGTTCACATAACGAGCCTGCGGATCCTGATTATCCTGACCTGAACCGAGCAACAACTGAGGAAAATCCTGGAGACCGAAATGCGTAGCGCCGTGGCCGCCGAAGAGCACGCTGCGTGACGCGCCCAATTCAAGCCACCCCGTCGGCGCCCAGGCCAGTCGCGCACCGCCCAACTTGGCGCGGGGATGGTCGCGGTCATGCTCCAGCCGGGCGACAAAGACGGCCCATTTCCAGTCGCCGAGATAACGCAACGCAAACGGCAACCGGGACGGATGGGCATTGCCGATCCGGATCAGGTCCATGGGCGGAGCGTTGTCGGACAGGATCAAGGCTCCGTGCTCGCCCGGCCCCCACCATTGCCGATCCCGGCCCGCTTCAAGATCAAGCCCGAACCGGCTCAGCTTGAGCGAACCTTCATTTAAGATCAGGTCCGCGTCCGAATCTCTTGCCGAGGCATCCAGACCCAATGTCACGGCCAGTCCTTCATCCGACTGAACCCATCCACGCCATGATACCTTCCCATTTAAGCCCTCCGAGACGGATCGCCCCCCCCTGTTTTCAAGGGGCTGTTTCGACCGACCGTTCAGGCCCGCAAAGACCGTCTCGGCCTCGATCGTATCCGCCGCTCGCCCATGAAAAAGAGGCGACTCCGTTTCGCCTTGAAGCTCCTCTCGAAACTCTTTTTCGAGTCGGCGCAAAAGCTCATCCGTCCAGTCAAACCTCGATGATGATTCCGGCGGCGCTTCCCGTCTTAGGCGGGCCCGGTTGGCCAGGGCTTCGGCCGTGAGCCGGGCCGCCTCATCCCGGCGGATCGGTTGGATCGAAAGAAAACCGTCCGAGATCAGGCCGGCGCGCGTCAAACGCGCCAGCGCATCATAAACCCAGTGATGCGCCGGGAGATTCACGAGGTTGTTTGCCGCCAGCGCCGTGCCTGTCGGCAGGCCGGCCGGCGCAAAAACGGTCAAGAGATAGAAAAGCGCGGCCGCAGCTTTGAGTCCGAATCGTCCTGTCACGGAATCACGGCTCCCAGGAAATGGTCACGGGCTCGTCGTTGGAGTTCTTGAGAATCAACTGCGCGCTGGATCGGTAGCAGAAAATTTCAAGGTGGTCATCGTTGTTGATAAGGGCGGAGAGTTTCCCGGGGGCGGCTTGTGAGTAAAAGGGTTTGAGCCCTTTGATCGTCCGTCCCTTGATTGTAATGGCGGGCATCTTACCGGCGGACAACCACGGCTCGATATCCATCCGCGTGATATTCGTAATCAGATTGCCGAAACGGTCGATGTGGATCACCTGCCCTTCTAAGCGTCCCTTCTTCAACCGTCGAGCCTCCGGAATTGGGAAACGGATATAATCCGTCACCCTTCGGCCTATTTTTTCAGGGGCAATGCTCTTCGACAACCATGCAGCCGCCGGCGCAAAGAGGTCCCGGCCGTCAAAAGTGGGACTGTAGGTTTTAAGACGGTATTTTTGTGCGTTGAGTTGATATACCTGAGTGGATGGTTCGTCACGGTAAATGTAACTGAGTACGCCGTTGTCCGGCGCAATAAAGCGCCCCCGGCGATTCACCGCCAGCAGCGGTCTCCGTGATCCGCCGACGCCAGGGTCTACAACCACAACATGGATCGTTCCCTTCGGAAAATAGCGGTAGACGGATTTAAGCGTAAAGGCGGCCTCGCAAATCCCGTGTGGCGGAATCTCATGCGTGAGGTCGACGATTGTCGCCTTGGGTCGAATGCTCAGGATCACTCCCTTCATGGCGGCCACAAAAGGGTCGCGGCCGCCGAAATCGGTCAGCAAGGTGATCAGAGCGGTTGGCATTTTTGAGAGACAACGCTGTCAGGAGTGACTTCGATAATAACGGTACGCCAAGTACGGATCCCACATCGCGGCCGTCGCGACCTCGACGGCGTCTATTCCGATCGACAGAAACTCACCTATATCGTCCGGCGTCATGATGCCGCCCACGCCGATGATCACGAAATCGTACCGATTCATCTTCCGCGTTTCGTAAAGCCAGCGGACGAACTGAAGCCCGCTCGGCTTGATTCCGGCGCCGCAGACCCCGCTTTGAGGACGGCCGGGAATGGCCGGGTTCATATTCTCATCCAGCACGGTCATCTTGACCGTATTGATCCCGATGATGCCATTGACATGCGGCGCATTCGCCTTGACGACCGATTCGAACTGCTCCCGCTTCCAAAAATTTCCCAGCTTGATGAACAGCGGGACGGCGCCCAGTTCGGCCTTGGCGGCCTTTGAGATCGCGCCGGAAAAGTTTGGATCCAGATAGATCATCCCTTCGGCCGCATTGCTGTTCGGGCAGGATAGATCCAGTTCAACAATGTCGGCGCCCGCCTCGCGGGCCTTCGCGGCCGATTGAGCGAAATCTTTTATAAAAGAAGGCGTGTCCGGATAATATTCCGCGCTTCCCAGCGTGCTGACGATGAGGACCTGCCCTTTGTCGAGATAACGTTTTGCCCGTTGCACGTCCTCCTGCCAGACGGACGGATTCCGGGAAGGCACCCCAAACGAGTTTGTGATGCTGATCTCGCGGAGACGGGTCGGCGGGCGGGACTTCGTTTGAAGTGTTTCGTTCAAGCGATCGTCCGTCAGCGGCCCTCGGGTCTCCACAAACACGCAGTTCGGTTTCGGGTTGCTGGACCGGCTTCGGGTCCGCACCGTTTTGTAGGACAGAAGATCGAAGCCCAGTTTGGCATAAACCCGGATCCAGTCCGAGTTCAGCAACGGGCCGGCGGCGATGCCGAGAGGAGAGTTCAGCTCGAAATCAAGAAGGCGGACGCGCTTCCGGATTTTTCGCGGAGGCGGATACGGCCCCTTAAAGAGGGGACCGTTCCGGTAGTTCCATTCATACGATTTACGGACATCATAGGTCGGATGAAGTTCTCGGGCCAGCGCTTTTTGGAGGGATTTATTCAATGGAGATCTCGAGGATCTCATACTGAACGGTTTTAGCCGGCGTCGTGATCGTGACCTCGTCCCCGACCTTATGTCCGATCAGCGCGCGGCCGACCGGAGACGTGACCGAGATCCGGCTGTTTTTAAGATCGGATTCGTCCTGGCCGACCAGGGTATACTTCTTTTTAGTCCGGCCGTCGCCGTCTAAGAGCACCACGGTTGATCCGAACACGACTTTTTCGGCCGTCAACCGGCCGGTCTCGATAATCTCGGCGTTGGCCATTTTTGTTTCCAGCTCCTTGATGCGCCCTTCCACGAAAGACTGACGTTCCTTCGCCGCGTGGTACTCGGCGTTCTCGCTCAAGTCGCCGTGGGCGCGGGCCTCGGAGATCGCCTGAATCACATTCCGGCGTTCCACCTTTTTCAAACGGTCAAGCTCATCTCGGAGCTGTTCAAAACCTTTCTTGGTGATGGGCGCCCGTCTCATTCTTTCTTACTCCGACCGGATCTCACGGTGATAGGCCTGCAGCGGTTTAATGCCGAACCCTTGTTTTAAGACCGCCTCGATTCCCCGCACCGCGGCCTTTGCCTCGGCCAGTGTGGTGAAGTAGGGAACGAAATAGGTCAAGGCCGTGCGTCGAATCGAATAGGAATCGGCCTGGGACTTCTTATCGCCGACGGTATTGATCACCAACGCGATCTCCTTATTCTTCAGATGATCCACGATATGCGGCCTCCCTTCCTGCACCTTGTTGACGCGCTCGGAAGCGACGCCGTGTTCCTCAAGGTATTGGGCCGTCCCGCTCGTGGCGATGATCGTGAAACCCAGATCGGCCAAGCGCCGGGCGACGGCCGCGACGGCCGCCTTATCCTTGTCCTTGACGCTGATGAAAACCTTTCCGGACAACGGCAGCATCGCGCCGGCCGCCGCCTGAGACTTGGCGAAGGCCGAGCCGAAATCGGAATCGATCCCCATCACCTCGCCGGTCGATTTCATCTCCGGTCCCAATATCGTGTCCACGCCCGGAAATTTATTGAACGGGAAAACCGCCTCTTTCACAACAATATAGGGAATCGAAGGCTCCCGAGTCAAGCCCAGGTCTTTAAGCGTCTGGCCGCACATCACCTTCATCGCCAGCTTGGCGAGGGGGACGCCGATCGCCTTGCTGACGAACGGCACGGTGCGGGACGCTCTTGGGTTGACCTCTAAGACATAAACCGTTCCGTCCTTGACGGCGAACTGGACGTTCATCAGGCCGATCACGCCCAATTCGCGGGCCAGGGTATGGGTCTGCTCCCGAATCTGCCGGATGATCACGGCGTCGAGCGAGTAGGGCGGAAGCGAGCAGGCCGAATCCCCGGAATGGACGCCCGCCTCCTCAATGTGTTCCATAATGCCGCCGATCACGACATCCGCGCCGTCCGCGATCGCGTCCACGTCCACCTCGCTGGCGTCTTCGAGATATTTGTCGATCAGAACGGGATGCTTCGGGGAGGCCTTCACGGCCGAAGTCATATAGTCGTGAAGGCTCTTCTCATCGTAGACGATCTCCATCGCCCGCCCCCCCAAGACATAGGACGGACGGACCATGACCGGATAGGTAATCTCAAGCGCGATCTTTTTCGCCTCTTCCGGTGAACGGGCCGTTCCGCTTTGGGGCTGCTTGAGATGAAGACGGTCCAAAAGTTCTTTGAACCGCTGGCGGTCTTCGGCCAGATCGATCGAGTCCGGCGAGGTGCCCAGGATCCGGACGCCGGCCGACTCCAGCGGCACGGCGAGTTTCAAGGGCGTCTGTCCCCCGAACTGGACGACGACGCCGTACGGTTGCTCTGTATCGACGATGTTCAGCACATCCTCTTTCGTCAACGGCTCGAAATAGAGCCGGTCCGAGATGTCGTAGTCGGTGCTCACCGTCTCCGGATTGCAGTTGACCATGAGGGTCTCATAGCCCAGTTCCTTGAGGGCCATGGCGCCGTGAACGCAGCAGTAGTCGAACTCGATCCCCTGCCCGATCCGGTTCGGTCCGCCCCCCAGGATCATGATCTTCTTATTTTGAGTCGGTCGGGAGTCGCATTCGGACTCATACGTGGAATAGAGATACGGCGTGTGGGCCGTGAATTCGGCGCCGCAGGTATCGACCCGGTTATAGGTAACCGTGACGCCGAAATCCTTTCGGATCTGACGGAACTCGTCCTCGTCCACGCCGATCAGCTCCGAAAGATGCGCGTCCGAAAAGCCGGCCTGTTTGGCCCGCCGGATCAATTCCGGCGTCGACGGCGGCGGAAGCTCGTGATGGATATGGGCCACGGCCAGATCATGCGAGATCTCCTCCTCCATCGCGACGAGGTCCTGAATCTGGTGCAGGAACCATCGGTCGATCCGCGTCAGCTGATGAATCTCGTCGATCGAAAGGCCCAGGCGCAGCCCGTCGGCGACGGACCAGAGCCGGTCCCATCCGGGCGGCATGATTTTGGATCGGATCCGATCCCGGTCCGTCTCGCCGTTGTCCCCCCTCGGCTTGACGCGATGATGATACTGCTCCAGGCCGAAGCGGTCGATCTCCAAAGAACGGATCGCCTTCTGAAGCGCCTCTTTAAAGGTCCGCCCGATCGCCATCGCCTCGCCGACCGATTTCATCTGGGTCGTCAGCGTGGCGTCCGCCTGCGGAAATTTCTCGAAGGCGAATCGCGGAAACTTGACCACGACGTAATCGATCGTCGGCTCGAAGCTGGCCGGCGTGACCTTCGTGATGTCGTTCGGGATCTCGTCCAGCGTATAGCCGATCGCCAGCTTGGCCGCGATCTTGGCAATCGGGAAGCCGGTCGCCTTCGAGGCCAGCGCGGAGCTGCGGGAGACCCGCGGGTTCATCTCGATCACGGCCATCTCGCCGTTCTCGGGATTCAGGGCGAACTGGATATTGGAACCGCCCGTGTCCACCCCGATCTCGCGGATGATCGCGATCGAGGCGTCGCGCATGATCTGGTATTCCTTGTCGGTCAGTGTCTGGGCCGGCGCCACTGTGATGCTGTCGCCGGTATGGATCCCCATGGGATCGAAATTTTCGATCGGGCAGACGATCACAACGTTGTCTTTCAGGTCCCGCATCACTTCCAGTTCATATTCCTTCCAGCCGATGACGGACTGTTCGATCAGGACCTCATGCGTGGGGCTGGCGTTCAAGCCCCAGTCCACGTGGTCCAGGAACTCCTCTTGATTATAGGCAACGTTTCCGCCGGTGCCTCCCAAGGTGAAGGACGGCCGGATGATGGCCGGAAAACCGATCCGCTCCACAATCGCCGCGGCCTCTTCCCGACTTCGGGCATAACCGCTTTCGGGTACTTTGAGACCGATCGACCGTATCGCCGTTTTGAAGGCCTCGCGGTTCTCGGCCTTGCGGATGGATTCATACCGAGCCCCGATCAGCTCGACCTTGTACCGATCCAGCACGCCGTTCTCGCAAAGCACCAGCGCCAGATTTAAAGCCGTCTGGCCTCCCATCGTCGGCAAAAGAGCGTCCGGCCGCTCGGCCTCGATGATCTTCTCGACGATTTCCGGAATGATCGGTTCGATATAGGTCCGGTCGGCCAGTTCCGGATCCGTCATGATCGTGGCCGGATTGGAATTGACCAGCACGACCTGATAACCCTCTTCCTTGAGCGCCTTGCAGGCCTGGGTACCGGAATAATCGAACTCGCAGCCCTGGCCGATCACGATCGGCCCGGAGCCGATGAGGAGGATTTTTTTGATGTCCGTTCGTTTGGGCATGGCCTCACGGACTCCACAAGTACATGAACCGCGGGACGCCGGACTGGACGAAGGCGCGCAGATCCAGATTGACGATATTCACGGTCTGCGGCGCGCCGGCCGGCGTCTGAGAATAGATATTGTCCTTATACGCCCCCGGCCGGAAATAGATCACGACGCCGGCCTCGCGCAATCCCGACTCGGTCTTGGCCAGCTCGATCGCATCGTCCAGGTATCCGATCGTGTCGATCAGCCCCAGTTCCAAGGCCTGTTGCGCGGTATAGATCCGGCCGTCAGCGGCTTTCTTGACCTGATCCATGGTCAAATTTTTTCGGCCAGCCGCGACGACAGCAACAAAACGCTCATACATCGCATTGATCACGCCCTGAAAAAGCTGCCGCTCTTCCGGCGTCATCGGCCGCAATGGAGAGCCCATATCTTTTTTATCGCCCGACTTGATCGCCGTGCCGCTCACGCCGATCTTTTCGAGCAGGCCTTCCACATTCACGCTCAGCATGATCACGCCGATGCTGCCGGTCACGGTGGTGGGATGGGCCACGATCTTGTCGGCCGCCGCCGCCACGTAATATCCGCCCGATGCGCCCAGATCCATAATGCTGGCGATCACCTTCTTGCCGGTCTGCTTTTTGAACGTCTCCAGTTCATGATGGATCAGGTCCGAGGCCGTCACCGTCCCGCCGGGGCTGTTGATCCGGAGCACCACGGCCTTCACGCTTGGATCCTTCGAGGCCAATTGCAACTCCTCCTTGATCCGCGCAACCGGATTCGGCTCCGAAACAAGCGCCGTGCCTTTCTCTTCCTCCGAGATGACCCCCGATAGATCCATCAGCACGATCTTGTCCTTGCCGGTCCCGGCCACCCGTTTTTCCTTCAGGGGCTCGACAGTTGGAAGAAGACTGACATTCACGATGCAGCCGGATAGCAAAAGCATCAACAAAAGGTAGCGCGCCTTTTCACCCATCTCTCATCATCTCCGCAAATCGGCCGAACAGATACCGTGCGTCGTGCGGGCCCGGCGAGGCCTCCGGATGGTACTGGATCGAAAAGATCGGGAGCTTCCGGTGGCGCATCCCCTCCACCGTGCGGTCATTGAGATTGATATGGGTCAGCTCCATCTCGTAACCGATCGAGTCCACGTCCACGGCGAATCCGTGGTTCTGGGCCGTGATCTCGACCTGGCCCGTCGTCAGATCCATGACCGGTTGATTCGCCCCGTGATGGCCGAATTTCAACTTGTAGGTTTTGCCGTTCATGGCCAGGCCCAGGATCTGATGGCCCAGGCAGATCCCGAAGATCGGCTTTTTCCCGATGAGAAACCGGGTAGCCTCAACGGCATAGGAAACGGCTTCCGGATCACCCGGCCCGTTGGACAATAAGATACCGTCCGGATTCATCTTCAATACATCCGAGGCCGGAGTCCTCGCCGGGATGACCGTAACGAAACATCCCGCATCCGTCAAACGGCGGAGAATGTTTCGTTTCACGCCGAAGTCATACACGACCACTTTGAGGGATTTTGAAGTCTGAGATTTGAAATTTGATATTTGAGATTGCCAACATCCTTCCGTCCAGTCGTACGGCTTTTCGCAGGTGACTTCCCTCACAAGGTCGCGGCCGATGAGGCCGGGCGCCTCGGCCGCCCGTTTCACAAGCCGCTTTTCATCCAATTCGACGGTCGAGATGATTCCCGTTTGAGCGCCGACATCCCGGATATGTTTGGTCAGTGCGCGGGTATCAATCCCTTGGATCCCGACGATCCGATGCCGTTTCAAAAAAGAATTCAGGTCGCCGGTCTGACGCCAGTTGCTGGGATGATCGCTGTATTCACGGACGATGAAGCCGGACAGAAACGGCTTCGAGGATTCGACATCCTCCTCATTGACACCGGTATTTCCGATGAGCGGGTAGGTCATCGTCACGAGCTGACCGCAATAGGACGGATCGGTCAGGATTTCCTGATAGCCCGTCATCGAGGTGTTGAAGACCACCTCCCCGACGCCTTCGCCCTCGGCGCCGAAGCCGTACCCTTTAAACACGCGGCCGTCGGCCAGAGCCAGGATCGCCTTCCGAGCCGAATGATCATGTCCGGTCGCGCCCATTACGTCTCCTTACGATTTGAACCGCTGGAGGGCCGGGAATTCATCCATAAGACGGCCAGCCCCAGCAGGATGTTGACCGAAAACAACTGCACCGACCGTTTGTGTTTATGATCAAATTCCGCAACCGCCATGCCATTGGAACGATCGGTCAGGGTGATCTGGCGGAGCGTCTGCATTCTCGGTCCCAGAATCGCTCCGATGTACAGTCCCGACAGAACCAGCACGATGATGAGGGCGGCCTCGATTCTCATCCGCATTCCCTGCGGCGGGGCGGTCAGCCATTTCCCGACGAAACCCAGAACCACCAGGCCGATGCAGACAAACACCCATTCGCCGTTAAACCGGTGGAATACCAGGCTCATCGCATCGCCTGCCATTTCAACCGGCTTTACGGCATTGAACACGGTGGGCGCGACCACGGCACCCAAAATCACCATCCCGCCGATCCAGACACCCAGTCCCAAGAGCTCCAGCCAGATAAAAAAGGACGCGATGATCTTCATACGACCCGGCTCGTCTCCCGGGAGTAGACGACGCGGCCGCTTACAACCGTCATCGCCACAAGCCCTTTCATTCGCCATCCGCCGAAAGGCGAGTTCTTGCTTTTCGAATGAAATTTTCGGGGGTCCGCCGCCCATTGAGCGTCGGGATCGATCAGGCAGAGATCGGCGTCCGCCCCGATCCCGAGCTGGCCGGAATTCAACCGCATCACCCGCGCGGGATGAATCGTCAGCTTGGCCACGGCCTCGTCCAGCGTCAGCACGCCTTCCTCCACCAACATCAGCGTCAAGGGAAGCGCCGTCTCAAGACCGACGATCCCGAACGGGGCCAGATCGAACTCGCGGTTTTTTTCGTCCTCCGTATGCGGCGCGTGATCCGTCGCGATCACATCCAGCGTGCCGTCGGCCAGGCCCTGCTTGATCGCGTCGCGGTCCTGGCGGGTTCGAAGCGGCGGATTCATCTTGGCATCGGTATTGTAGCCCCGAACCGCCTCTTCCGTCAGGCTGAAATAATGCGGGCAGGTCTCGGCCGTGACGCGCACCCCGCGGGCCTTCGCCTCCCGGATCATTCGGACCGAGCCCGAGGTGCTGATATGGGCTAGGTGGAGACGGGAGCCGGTCCGTTCGGCCAGGATCAGGTTGCGCGCGACCATGACTTCCTCGGCCGCTGCCGGGATCCCTTTGAGGCCCAGTTCCATTGAGACGACCCCTTCGTTCATCACGCCGCCTTCCATGAGATGCGCGTCCTCGCAATGGTCGATCACCGGCAGATCGAAGGCCAAGGCATACTCCATCGCCCGGCGCATCACCTCGCTGTTCATCACCGGCTTTCCGTCGTCCGTAATCGCGACGCACCCCGCCTCGACCAGCTCCCCGATCTCGGAGAGCTCTTCGCCCTTCGATCCCTTCGTGATCGCGCCGATGGGGAAGACATGGACCACGCCCTCCCGCCGGGCCTTATCGAGGATGAACCGGGTCACGGCCTGGTTGTCGTTGACCGGATCCGTGTTCGGCATGCAGCAGACCGAGGTGAAACCGCCGGCCGCGGCCGCTTCGGTTCCGGTCTTAATCGTTTCCTTATATTCAAAGCCCGGCTCGCGCAGATGAACATGAAGATCCACGAATCCCGGCACCACCCATTGGCCCGTCCCGTCGAGCACCTGGATCTCGGATTTGGGCAGGTCGGTCTTCAAGGACTTCCCGATCCGGCTGACCTTTCCGTCTTCGATCAAGACATCCGTCACTTCATCCCGCCGGTGGGCCGGATCAATGAGCCGGCCGTTGCGAATCAACAGGTTCATTTTTCGTCGCTCCCGGGCCCCGCCTCATCCGCACGGGCCCCCACAGATAATAGATACAGCACCGCCATGCGGACCGCCACCCCGTTGGTGGTCTGGGACAGGATGACGGAGGACAGCCCGTCCGCCACATCGGGACTGATCTCGACCCCGCGGTTGATCGGTCCGGGATGCATCACCATCGCATCGTCCTTGGCCAGCGCCAGCCGTCGGGGCGTCAGGCCGTAAAGATTCGAGTATTCGCGAAAGGTCGGATACAGCGACCTCCCCTGACGCTCCAATTGAAGCCGCAGGATTATAATCACATCCGCGCCTTTAAGGGCCTCGTCGAATCGGTAGAACACCTCCGCGCCCCAATCCGTGATCTCCCGGGGAATCATCGTCGGCGGCCCCACGACGCGGACGGTCGCGCCGACCATGCGCAAGGCATGGATGTCGGATCGGGCCACGCGGCTGTGGAGGATATCGCCGACGATCACGACCGTGAGGCCCTCGAATGTTTTCTTCCGCTCGCGGATCGTAAACAGATCCAGAAGGGCCTGCGTGGGATGTTCATGCGCCCCGTCCCCGGCATTGATCACGGCGCTCGTCATCTTTCGGGCCAAAAGTAGCGGCGCGCCGGCGCACGGGTGGCGGACGATGATCAGATCGGCCTGCATCGCCTCGATGTTCCGCGCCGTATCCAAAAGAGTCTCTCCTTTCGCCGCGCTGCTGCCGGAGGCCGAAATATTGACCAGATCGGCCGAAAGACGTTTGGCCGCAAGCTCGAACGAGGTCCGCGTCCGCGTGCTGGGCTCAAAGAAGAGATTCACCACGGTTTTCCCGCGCAGTGTCGGCACTTTCTTGATCTCGCGCGTCCCGACCTCTTTAAAAGATTCGGCCGTATCCAGGATAAGTCTAAGCTCGTCCCGATCCAGATCCTTGATGCTGATGAGGTCCTTAGTCTTTAATGGCATTTTCTATGATAACCCTATCCTCTTCGCCCTCTTCTTTAAGTAAAACTTCCACTTTCTCCTCCGGCGCCGTCGGCAGACTCTTGCCGACATAATTGGCGCGGATGGGCAGCTCGCGATGGCCCCGGTCGATCAAGACGGCCAATTGAATCTCCCGCGGCCGACCGAAATCGATCAATTCATCCATCGCGGCACGAATCGTCCGGCCGGTGAACAGAACGTCATCCACCAGGATCACCTTCTTATCCGTAATATCAAAGCCGATCTCGGTCCTTCGAACCGCCGGTTGTTCGGACTTTTTGGAAAGATCATCCCGGTAGAGCGTAATATCCAAGGCGCCCACCGGCAGAACAGCACCCTCGATCTCTTTCAGTTTTCCGGCCAACCGGTGAGCCAGATGGACCCCGCCCGTACGGATTCCGACCAGGGTTAAATCGGCGAGGCCTTTGTTTCGTTCAATAATCTCATGGGCAACCCGGCTTAAGGCTCGGCCGATTCCCAAGGCATCCAGAACGATTCGTTCGTTGGATTTCATGATGATTGGCCACAAAAAAACCTTTCCCACGCCGATGGATGACGCAAGAAAGGTTTAACTGTCCGGATAGAAATCTTCACCTAAGCTCCTTTCGGACCTCACCGGGTCCGATTTAAAGGTGAGCGTACTATACGTCAGTCCCGCCCTATCTGTCAAGTCATTCGAACTTGTAGGAATGGGAGTTGCGAGTCGGCACGTCGACAAGTATAATAGACCCATTCTTCGAGTGCAATCATGATCAAGTTCAACCGCCGCATGTTTCTACGATCCGCAGGCCTGGGCGCTCTGGCCGCCGGCTGGTCCGCATCGGCTGAGGCCGGAACGTTTTTTTGGAAACGCCTTTTCTCCGTCCCGCCGCGCGACACCGTCTTAATCACGCCGAACGATAAATTCTATATCGTGAGCTACGCCGGATTTCCCGCGATCGACCTGGCCGGCTGGTCTCTTTATATCGGCGGGCTGGTCAAAAAACCGATGCGGATGACCTTCGCCGATTTTTACGGCCGTCCGTCCGTGGAGATGGCCGCGACCTTGATCTGCATCGACACGCTTCCCGGCGCGGATACGATCAGCAACGCCGTCTGGCGCGGGATTCCGCTCAAATCTATTTTGGAAGAGGCCGTTCCGGATCCGGCCGCGTTTGATGTCGTCTTCCATGCCGCCGACGGATACAGCGACAGCATCCCGTTTGAACGGGCCATGAACGGCGACGTCCTGCTGGCCTACACGATGAATGGAGAGCCGCTGCCTCAAGCTCACGGTTATCCCCTTCGCGCCGTCGTGCCGGGGCTGTATGGAATCAAGAATGTCAAGTGGATCACCGAGATCGAGGTGGTGGATTACGATTATAAAGGCTACTGGCAGCAGCGGGGATGGACGGACAAAGGCGAGATCCGGATCATCTCCCGCATCGACAATCCCGGCCATTACCAGGAGATCAAAGGGCGCGAGCATACGGTCATAGGATTGGCCTTCGGCGGCTATGACGGAATCAGCCGCGTCGAGCTCAGCACTGACGGCGGCAAAACCTGGAACCCGACCGCTTTAGACCCGCCCCTTTCACCCTACACATGGGTCCTCTGGAAATACCACTGGGAGATCCCATCGCCGGGAGCTTATACCCTGATGGTCCGCGCCTGGGACAAGCGAGGACAAATCCAACCGGCCAAGCTCGAACAGGCCTACCCGGCCGGCGCAAGCGGCTATCACACCATCGTCGCGCTCGTGTCGTAGAAAAAAGAGCACCGGTATCATCTCTATCATCATACACATCGGCCAACCGTTTTAGTCCGTCGCTTTACACCCCCCCAGGCCGTTTGATATAGTAACCGCCATGGGCAAGGCGAGCCGGAAGAAAGAACAACAGATAAACGGGATCTCATCCGCCCTGATACCGGCTTCTACCTATCAAAGCTTCTTAGTCAGACCGCTGCTGGCCCTTCTCATCGTTCTTCTACTATCTTTTATTGTCAATTTCAACGTCCTGAATAACGGCTTCGGCTGGGATGATGACATCATCATCAACAATCTCCGACCACCGGATCACTGGTGGAATCTATTTCTACAAAATCCCACAGCAGAGCCGGCCGCAAGGGAGGCTCCCCCTTATTATCGCCCCATCGTGTCGGTTTCTTATCTCTTGGATTCTATGATCTGGGGGCGCAACCTCTTCGGGTTCCACCTCTCTGTTCTGCTGGCCCATCTCTTAAACACCGCCCTTGTTCTTCTCTTGACCCAAACGCTGGTGAGAGATCAAAAGCCTCCTTACACCTTTCTCCCGATTCTTGTCGCGTCTCTTTTTGCCGTCCATCCGGCTCATGCCGAGGCAGTGGCTTGGATCGCTGGCCGTAATGATGTTTTCTGCACCACCTTTGTTTTGTTCTCCATTCTCTTATACATCCGATTCCGCAGAACCGGTAAGGAGTGGGCCTTCGGCCTTTCAATGCTCTTTTTTTTCTTTGCCCTTCTCACCAAGGAGATGGCGGTTGGATTGGTCCTCCTATATCCAGTGTATGATTACCTCTTTGAACCGCCGACTCCTTCACATGCAAGACCAACCATCCGAATTCGGTTTCTGATTCCACTGGCAATTTTAGGCCTTTATTTCTGGATGCGCGCACATAGTAACATCACACAACCACTGGGCAGTTCCGTATCGGGAAATGCATCTTCACCTCTTCCCGCGGTTCTTGGAGCCGCCGGCTTATATTTGAAGCTGATGATTTTCCCTTTTCCACATAACCCTTTTATCGCAACCTTGCCGAAGTCCCTCTTTGCTTTTATCTTATCCGGTCTGGGACTTATTTTCTTAGTGGGTGGAATAGTCTGGTCCATCCTTCGCCGTCACGGGCTGATTGGATGGGGCTTGGCGTGGACCGTCGCTCTGCTGGCCCCAGCAATTCCGCTCGCTTTCCTGAATGTGGCAGCCACCCCTTCGGCGGAGCGGTATGTTTACGCTCCCTCGATCGGGTTTCTGATGGCCATTGGGGTGTTGATCCTCAATGGACTTGACCGGCTTCGGGTAAGAATAGGGTGGACAACCCGAAACGTTTGGGTTTCAGCGGGCTTTTTATGGGCTGTTCTCGTGATTGCGCTTGGCTGGATAACCTGGAACCGGAATGCCGTGTGGCAAAATCCTTTAACCTTTTGGGAAGCAGCCGCGGCGGTATCTACGGGAGATGACCCCCCCGGGGCAATCGCACATAATAATCTCGGGCATCTATATCGGCGACAGAAGCGTTTGGATAAAGCTATGCAGGAGTTTCAGGCTGCATTAAAGTTACAACCAGACTATGCCATGGTTCATTATAACTTGGGACTGGTCTATAAAGATTTGCAGCGCTTAGAAAACGCTGTGGAAGCGTTTCAAATCGCTATAAACCTTGAACCAAATTACCTTGCGGCACATCGCGATTTGGCAGAGACATACAAAGATCTCGGTCGTTTGGACGAGGCATTCCGAGAATATCAGATGATATTACAACTAAAGCCGGATTCGGCCGAGGCCCACGTCAACTTAGGAATGGCCTATCGAAAACAGGGACGCCTGGAGGATGCCGTCCAAGAATATCTTACGGCACTCAAATTCAAACCGGATTCGGCCGGAGCTCACACCAATTTAGGCGTGATTTACGAAGATCTGAGGCAGATGGAAAAAGCCGTCCAGGAGTATCAGATGGCATTAAAGTTACAACCAGACCTTGTCGAGACCCACTACAACCTGGGAGCAATCTATAAAGATCACGGGCGATTGGAGGAAGCCATCCGAGAATTTCAGGCCGCGCTCAAACTAAGACCTGCTCTTGTCGAAGCCCATTATAGCCTTGGCGATGCCTATCGTCGCAAAGGGCAAATGAATGAAGCGATCGCTGCATTC
>JACQCA010000043.1 GCA_016201865.1 Nitrospirota bacterium | reverse complement strand
GATCGCCTCGATCACGACGTCCATGTCGGAATAGGCCGTGATCAACATGCGCACGGCGTCGGGCTGTTTCTCTTTAACCCGCTTCAGCAGCTCGATGCCGCTCATCTGCGGCATTCGCTGATCCGTTAAGACGACGGCCATTGCCAATGCGCTTTCACGCGCGAAGGCGTATTTATTATCACAACAGCTCTCCGACGGCTCCTGGGGCAACGTGGCCGATACCGCACTGGCCTTTATGGCGATCGTGACGCAGACGGGTGATATGACACCGCGTATTGCGGCCTTGAATTATCTGCTGGCTCAGCAGCTTCCCGATGGAAGCTGGAATGATGATGCGTATTCGACGGCCTTAGCGTTGCAGGCATTGGCTATCGGCGCGCCGTTGCAGACGCCGCCGCCGACGCTTGTCAGCTCGGTGGATCTTCTAAGCGGCTCGCAGTCGGCCACGACGTTCGGGCCGCAACAGACGGTCACGATCAATGTCGGTCTGAGCGGGCCGCCAGCACAGTTGGAGATGCTCGTGCTCGATCCCAACGGCCAGGTTGTTTTCACAAACACCGGTCCCGGCCCGTTCACGTTCGATACAGGGACGTTTCCTCCTGGAACCTATACCGTGCTCATCTGGGTTTTGGATCCGACCACCGGCGTGCCGGTGAGTCAATCCCAAACAACCTTTACGATCCTGCCCGGCGTGGCCGTTGCGGGCGGACTGCTCGCGGTTGTTCCCCTCTCAAGCCACGTGGGCGCGACCGAGAATGTGACGCTCGCGGCTTCGCTCACGAACGGTTCGAATGTCGCCAACAGCGCGACGGTCAGTTACAGCTTCCTTTCCCCTTCGGGGGCGGTCTTGAACAGCGGCAGCACGCCGGTTGCGTTTGGAGCGAACGGCGGCAGCGTGGGTTTGACCCTGGCGAATTTCAGCCAGACGTTTAGTGTGGCGGGCGTTTATCCGATCAATGTCCAGGTGACCAACGGCTCGACGGTCTTGATCACCCTCGCGGGCTCGATCGAGGTGGCGCCGTTGGTCCGGATCGATCCCACGGTGACATTGACTCCGCAGACCGTCCTGCCGGATGGGGATAAGCGGATTCGCATCGACATTCGCTTAGAGGGCGTGGAGCAGAAGCCATGAAGTGGGGGGTTGTGCAAAAGATCGGGATTTCCCTGCTGGGGCTCTGGTGCCTGTTTTCGGTCCGTCCCGATCCGGCCGTCGCGGTGGATCTTTATGTGAGTCTCTTTGGCGGGGCATTGGGCGGTATTTATAAGATAGATTCGCAAACCGGCAGCATTCAAGCGGTAGCCCCCGGATTGTCCGCGACAGAGGGATTAGCGATTGATTCTAAGGGCATTCTGTATATTGGAGGCCCCTTGACGGGCGTGAGGCGGATTGATCTTGCCACCGGCGTTGTCCTTTCCGCCGTCGGGACCAATATCGTGGGTCCGGAAGGTCCCAGCGTGGATGCCAACGGAGACGTCTATGTCAATACACGACTCATCAATGCCTTTGTCCCCCATTCGGGGATCTGGAAAATCTCGGGCGGCACGGCCGCGACCGCGACACAGGTCGTCCCGCCGTTTACGGACTTTGGGGAAGGGACCGCGTTCCTGACCCATGGCCCTTATGCCGGCTGCCTGGTGGCTGCGGATCGGACGGGCAATCGCATTGTCCGGTCCTGCCCTCCGGATTTCGGCCCCGCCGTGGAATTGATCTCGGTTAAATCGATTCCTCCCTCGGGATCACCCGGTCTGTCCGTCTACACCACGGCCACGATGGGTATTGCGGTCAACCGCACAGGCGATATATTTATATCCCGGCTTACGCCGAGATGTCTGAACTGCGGCGATATACTGCGGTACGATCCCGCCGGGGTGTTTAAGGGGGTGTTTGCGTCTTATCTGTACATGCCGACCTTTATGGCGTTTGACGAAGCGGACAATCTCTATCTGGCGGAGCCGGCGGCATCCGGGGAATCGGGAGGCACCGGGTGGGTCAGCAAGATTGATCCGACCGGAACCAGGACAATATTGGTCAGCGGGCTCAACACCCCCGTGGGCATTGCGATTCGCCCGCCTGTCAAGCCGCCAACACTCAGCGGCATTCGGGTCATTGACACGATCTCGACCACCAACATCGATCTGGACCAGACCACGTTCTCTAAGGCCCCGGTGAGCGTCACGCCGGATTCGGTAAATCATCAGACCGTGATCGAATGGGACTTCCCGACCTTCAACATCGGCCAGATCGAGGATCTGTCATTCGATCTTGTCCTAAAAAACCCAGTTCCCGGTGAAGATCGGCTGGTCCATCATAAACTGGAGCTCTTATATAGTGATATAAACGGGAATCCGGTTCGGACGGAGCTGGGTGAGAAATATGTTCATGTCCAGACCTCGGCCTTTGCGACGGTTGTCATGACCGACAAGGCACAGTACGGCGCGAATGAAAATGTCCTGAGCAACCTTTCGATCACCAACCTGAGCGATCACGCCCGTACGATCACGGCCGCGGTTGAAGTTCAAGATACCACGGGGAATCTTGTCCAAGCGGTGACAACGCTGTCGGGTCTTACCTTTGCCACTGGTGAGACAAAAACCTTCCCGGGCCTGATCTATAACACCGGCACTACCCCGGCCGGAAACTATCGTGTTCATGCGCGGCTTTCGGATAGTTCGGGACTGGTAGGCGAAACCTTGGCCCCGTTTACGATTATATCTGTGAAACAACTCAGCTCGAAGATTGTCACGGACAAGACGCAGTATGCCGCGAACGAGACGGTGATCCTGACATCCACCGTGGCGAATGGAACGATGAACGCGAGCCTTACCGGTCTTTCGGCCACGGTGACGATCACGGATCTAACCGCTGCGACGGTCTTCAGTCAGACCCGGAGTCTGGCGGATCTATTGCCACAGGCCGGAACAAACTTCAAATCCTTCTGGTCAGTCGGAACGGCCATGCCGGGAAGCTACACGGCACAGCTCACGGTGAGGACGAGTGACGGCCTGACCGCAACCTCTGCCGCGACCTTCTCCATCGCCTCCAGCCTGGATCAAGCCAAATCGCTGGCCGGGACGATCGCGATACAGCCTGCCGGAATCATCGAAGGCGAGACGACACATCTAAGTTACACTGTCCAGAACATCGGAAACGTATTGGATGTCCCGCAGGTAACGCTTGAGATTTTAGTCGTGAATCCCGACACGGGGCTTACGGCCCGTACACTGACCGACGCCACATCGCTCAATGCCCGTGAGGTTTTTGCCGGCGGGATGACGTTTGAATCGGCCAGGTTAACACCCGCAACCTATCTGTTCATACTGCGAGGCATGATCGGGAATGTGACCCAGACGCTGGCGAGCGCCGCGTTGACGGTCAGCCCGATTCCAAACACCGCACCGATAGCGAATGCGGGACCGGATCGCATCGGGTATGCCGGACAATCGGTCACCCTTGACGGCACGGGAAGCTCGGATCCCGAGGGCGATCCGCTGACGTATACCTGGGCCTTCGTCTCGGTGCCTCAAGGCAGCGCGGTAACCAACGCGAGCCTCATCGGCGCGAATACCGCCACGCCAAGCTTCGTGCCGGACGTTCGGGGAAGCTATATCCTGTCCCTGGTGGTCAATGACGGGCTTCTGGACTCCCAGACCGATCAGGTGGCGGTCTATGTCAATCCGCCGGTGGAGGTCGATCTTCATCCCGAGACGATCAATCTCAAATCCAACGGCGGGTCCAAATCCCTCACGGCCGAGCTTGAATCGCATCTGCTGTCCTCCTTTGCGCCCTTTACAGCGGCGGACGGTCTTACGGTGACGGCCGATTTTACGCTTGAGAGCCGATATATCGACAAAAATGGCGAGACGGTGGTGTTTGTGATTCCGGTGACGGTGAACCCGGCGGGATACCGTGTGAAGGCGGAAGATGAGGATCAAGACGGGGCGTCGGTGGAGTATAAGCTTAAACTCAAGTTTGACCGGGCCGGATTCATTGCGGGATTCACGGATGCCAATGGACAGTATCGGATCAGCCAGCCGACCGAGGTGGTCTCGACCGTGATCGGCAACGGCATCCGGATCGGAAGCGACACGAACATCGCCATCGCCCCGCCGAAGTGACAAAAAGCCCAACGCCGATTTCTGGCAAGGGACGCTTTCCGCTTGCCCGACCCGTCGTCCTTTGCTATGATCAAAGACAGTCAAGCAAGAAGGAGGTGGTCGGAATGTCTCTGGATCGAAGAGGATTCCTAAAATTAGGCGCGGCCGGGATGGCCGTCGCGGGGCTGTTGGGGTATGGGCGGACCGCTTTTGCCGACGAAGAACGGGAGTACGGTCACGGGCAACGCGGGATTGTGAGCTTTTTCATCGAGCATAAGGAGGAGCTGGGACTGACGCCGGACCAGGTGAGCCGGCTCAAGGCCGTCCGGGAAGGGTTTCGGAAGACCGCGGCCCGGATCGGCGCCGACCTGGAAACGGCGTATGAGCAGTTTCATGATCTGATGCAGGAGGACGAGATCAAGCTGGCCGCGGTCGAGGCGGCCAGCAAGAAGATCGAGTCGCTGGAGAGCGAACGGCGGATCGAGTTTGCCAAGGCGATTGCCGAGGGGAAGAAGGCGCTTTCAAAAGACCAGTTGAAGAAGGCGAAGGAACTGCGCCAGAAATCGATGGAGCAGCGGCGGTCGTGACCGGGGCGTGGGGGCATCGGAGGACCGGGTTTTGCTTCATCCGCACGGGCCCCCACAGATAATAGGAGAAAATATGGGCGATGTGATCGTGTTGGACCTGGAGACGCAGAAAACCTTCGACGAGGTCGGCGGCCGGGAGAATCTTCACCTGCTTCGGGTCTCGGTGGTCGGGATCTACTCCTACGACCAGGACCTCTTCCGGACCTTCACCGAATGGGAAGCGCCTTCCCTTCGCGGGATCTTAGAGGACGCAAGCCTCATCGTCGGATTCAATATCAAACGGTTCGACTACCCGGTGCTCGAACCGTATCTGAAGCGGCCCCTGAAGAATCTCCCGACCTTGGACATCATGGAAGAAGTGGAGCGGTTCTTGGGGCACCGACTGAGTCTGGATACGCTGGTTAAGGCGACGCTGGGTGAGGGAAAGACCGGCCACGGTCTGGATGCGATCCGCTATTTCCGGGAAGGCGAAATGGAAAAGCTCAAGAGCTACTGCCTGGCCGACGTTCGGCTGACGCGGGATCTGTACGAGTACGGAAAGCGCCACGGGCATATGAAGTACCAGAAGAACAGCGACACCTACAGCATTCCCGTGAACTGGGGCAAACCGGTCCCGGTCCGGAGTTCTTAAGCGATATTACCGCATCCGTTTTAATCGCTCCGTATTCACCGTGACCTTGCTGGAGGTCCTCAGGGCCTCGATCGCCTCCTGCAGTACGGCCCGTTTCACATCGTCCAAGACCGTCGTCGGCAGTTCCTCAAACCGCTTGGCTTCGCGCGCGTCGGTCACCTTGACCAAATGATAACCGTACGGTGTCTTCACCGGCTCGCTGATCTGGTTGATCGGCAACCGAAAGGCGACCGCGGCGATCCCCGGAATCATCCGTCCCTTGGTAAAAAAACCCAGGTCGCCGCCCGCCGGACCGGACCGTCCGTCTTTCGAGGCCTTGCGGGCCATGTCGGCGAAATCCACGCCGGAGTTCAACTGTTCTTTGAGCCGCCGGGCGTCTTCTTCTTTTTCGACCAGGATGTGGCTGGCGCGGACCTCTCGAAACTCGTCCCGGTGAGACTCATAATATTTTTTCAGCGCATCTCCGGCCCCGTTTTGAGTTGACAACCGGATCATCATGGCCTCGACCAAAACCGTCCTGCGGGCCTCGGCCATCTTGGCCTGCGTTTCCTTCTCCTTTTCCATCTGACGCTTGACGGCCTCTTGATACAGCAGCTCCCGCGCGATCAGGACATCCAAGATTTCCCGGCGGCCTTCCTCCGTGTTCATCAGCTCCTTCGTGTTCGGAGGAAGTTCATCCAGCTTTTGCATCAACGCTTCGGTCGTGATGGCTTTTCCGTTTACGACGGCTAGTTCCTCGGCCAAGGCCGTTCCTCCGACAAGAGAGATAGCCACGGCTCCGATCAAGATCCAAAAACGCATGAATGAACCTCCTTCGATTTAACGTGCCCGCACTGTACCATCCCCGCGATCGAAATGCAACCCGGTTTGTGTTGAAGTCCATTGCTTTACACCAACCGGACGTTTGCTATAGTAACCGCTTATGGGCAAAGCGAGTCGGAAGAAGGACCTGCATCGGGATGACACGGCCGTCGGTTTATCTGTTACACTGCAACCGGAATCGGATCAATGGAGAAAACGGTTTTCACGGTATGGATGGCTCCTGCCTCTGCTTTTGGCTCTCGGGGTCAATGCCAATGTCCTGCTCAACGGCTTTGCTTGGGATGATGCAGTTTTTTTTGGAGAGACATCCCACCAAGATGCTCCTGCTCGTGGACCGGATTCTTATTACCGTCCCCTGATCGTTTGGAGTTATCAGCTTGATCAGTGGATCTGGGGCTTGAATCCCTTCGGTTTCCACCTCTCGGTCTATCTGGCCCATGCCCTCACGACCCTCCTGCTTTATTTGTGTGTGCTTATGCTGAGTCGGCTTTATCAGAAAGAGGAAGCGATCGCTCTGCTAACCGCTTCGCTTTTTGCAGTCCATCCCATCCATACCGAAGCGGTGGCCTGGATCTCTGGTCGGAACGATGTCTTCATGGCTCTGTTTATGATGATGGCCCTTTATGCCTACCTCCGGTATCGCCGGGAACCATTTTATTGGATGATGCTTTCTCTCTTTGCCTCGGGATCGGTCTTAGGGCTATTAAGCAAGGAGACAGCCATACCCTTTCTCTTGATCTTCCCGGCGTTGGATCTCCTGTTCCACCGTTCCGGAGTGATACGATGGCGAGGAATGAAAGATCCATTGACCTGGGCCTGGGCCCTGGGGCTGGGGTTGTTCATCCTCTATCGCCTAATCCGGGGCGGGATGCCGGCCGCTTATTCAGATGAGATACCATTAGCCAGCGGAATCGAGACTCTGCTGATTGCCCTGGGCTATTACCTCAAATTGTTATTCATCCCGTATCCCTTGAACCTGATCGTGTCCGAGTTGCCGATGGGGGATCTGCAGGCCATGATCTATCTCGCATTCGGAACAGGAGGGATTGCTGTCTTGCTTTGGGTCATTTTACGCGGGAGCCGGACCTTGTTCGCCATTGGAGCGATCTGGTTTGTGTTGGGCATAGCCGCTCCGTTAGTAGTCCCCTTTGTGCCGGTTTCGGTCACGCCGGTGGCTGAGCGGTATGCCTATTTGGCCTCTGGTGGATTTCTGTGGTTAATCAGCGTAGGGATTTTTGAGGGCTGGCGGTTGGTACAAGCGCGTTTTAGCCCACCGCCTGATGCTCGATGGGGAATAGGATGTTTGGTCCTAATCGTGGGCCTGTTTTCCTATCTTACAATAGAACGAAACCGCGTATGGCAAGATGAGGTTGGCCTTTGGGAGGATACGGTCCGCAAATCGCCCCATGCGGCATTCGCCCGAAATAATCTGGCAGGTTTATATCTCGACCATGGACTCGCAGAGAAGGCAATACAAGAGTATCAGAAGGTGTTAGAGTTAGAACCGGATAATCCCGATGTTCACTACAACATGGGCATCGCCGTCAAAGAACTGGGCCGCTTGGACGATGCCGTGAGGGAGTATCAAGCGGCACTAAAGTTTAAACCGGATGATGCCGTAATCCACAACAACCTCGGACTTGTCTACAAGAACCTGGGACGTATAGACGAGGCCGTTCAGGAGTATCAGATTGCATTGAAGCTACAACCGGATTTGACAATATCCTATATCAACCTTGGAAACGTTTACCAGAGCCTGGGACATATGGACGAAGCCGTCAAGGAGTATCAAGCGGCATTAAAGTTTAAACCGGATTATGCCGAGGCTCACAATAACCTGGGAAACGTCTATAGAGATCAAGGGCGTGTTGATGAGGCAATCCGAGAGTATCAGGCTGCCTTAAATCTTGTTCCAAACAGCGCAGGGGCCCATGTTAAAATGGGAGATATCCTTAAAAAATATGGATGGCTTGAGGAAGCCATGAAGGAATATCAGGCGGCGCTAAAGCTACAACCGGGTTTGGCCAAAGCCCATTTACATCTGGCGAGCGTTTATGACGACCTCGGACGCCTGAAGGAAGCTGCCGAAGAGTCTCGGATGGCACTAAAACTAAAGCCGGATTCGGCCGAGGCCCACGTCAACTTAGGAATGGCCTATCGAAAACAGGGACGCCTGGAGGATGCCGTCCAAGAATATCTTACGGCACTCAAATTCAAACCGGATTCTGTAGAGGCCCACGTCAATTTAGGAATGGCCTATCGAAAACAGGGACGCCTGGAGGATGCCGTCCAAGAATATCTTGCGGCACTCAAATTCAAACCGGATTCGGCCGGAGCTCACACCAATTTAGGCGTGATTTACGAAGATCTGAGGCAGATGGAAAAAGCAGTCGAGGAGTATCAGATGGCATTAAAGTTACAACCAGACCTTGTCGAGACCCACTACAACCTGGGAGCAATCTACAAAGATCACGGGCGATTGGAGGAAGCCATCCGAGAATTTCAGGCCGCGCTCAAACTAAGACCTGCTCTTGTCGAAGCCCATTATAGCCTTGGCGATGCCTATCGTCGCAAAGGGCAAATGAATGAAGCGATCGCTGCATTC
>JACQCA010000048.1 GCA_016201865.1 Nitrospirota bacterium | reverse complement strand
TCCCGGGCAACGACGATGTACTTTGATCGAGGATAAGAATCTTCCTTAATATCAATGCCAGCCTCTTTTAAAGACTGTACGAACTTTTCGAACAAAGGATCATTTGATTTAATGACAAAATCCATGACGGCTCCCGATTCAAAAATGGGGTCAAAAATGGGGTCAAAAATGGGGTCAGGCTTACAAGATTGCAAGATAAATCGGATTGTGTTATTCTCCGGCCATGGCCCGTCAACCCCGCATTCATCTGCCCGGGGCGGTTTACCATGTGATGCTTCGGGGCAACGGTGGACAAGACATCTTCTTTGAAAACGACGATTATACTTACCTGTATGGCTTGTTGGAGGAAGGTATCCGGCGGTTTGGTTATCGGGTGCATGGGTTCTGTTGTATGCGCAATCACGTCCATTTGGCCATCCAGGCGGGTCCTATCCCGTTGTCCCGAGGGATGCAAAACGTAAGCTTCCGGTACACGCGCAGGATCAACCGTCGCCACAAACGGATGGGTCATCTGTTTCAAGGACGATACAAGGCTCTCCTGGTGGATCGGAATAGCTATCTGCTGGAGCTGGTTCGATATATTCATCTGAATCCGGTGCGTGCCGGCCTGGTGAGGGATCCGAAGAACCACAGGTGGAGTGGGCATCGGACGTATCTGGGCCAAGAGGACTTGAAGTGGATGACGGTGGATTGGGTCTTGGGCCAGTTTGGTTCCCGTGCGGGAGAGGCGCGTCGCCGTTATGCCGGATTCATTGCGGAAGGTCTTGGAGAAGGTCATCGTGAGGAGTTTCATAAGGGCTCGGATGACGCACGGGTCTTGGGGGATGATGGATTTATCGAGAAGATCCTTTCGAAGACACAAAAAGAGGGACGGAAGAAGATCCCGCTGGGGAAGGTGATCAAAACCGTGTGCCGAGTCTACGGCGTCCGCGAGACCCATTTAAAGACGGCCGTTCAACAACGATGGTATTCGGAAGCGCGCGCCGCAATGGGCTGGCTGGCGATGGAATTGGGATGTGTGACGCTCACGGAATTGGGACGTCGGTTTAACCGGGATGTGGGGACGATGAGCTCAGGGGTGCGCCGAATCGCAGATCGATCGAGGCAGGACCCAAAACTGAAAAACCGGCTGGCCATGTTAAAGTCGATGTTGGCCTGATACTTCCAAGCTTGGAAGCCTGACCCCTGACCTAACAGACGCCGTCGGGATAATATAGATGCCGGCTATTTTTTCCGGGAGAAGGCTTCATATCCTTTGAGGTAATCGGCATAGTCGATCGGCGCGGTGATGCCGAACTCAGCTAAGAGATCCAGAGTCTCGGCCACGGTAAGCTCCAGTTGTTCCGCCAAGCTTCCGAGCGACAGCTTGGCGTCTTTGTAATTCTTTAAGGCCAGGAAATACCAGCCGCAGTCGATCAGTTCGCGTGTCACGGCTGATTTATCTTTTTTATGAGCCTTGGCGAGCTTCTCGATCATCTCGATTTCCTTTTGATCCAGCCGAACGCTGACGACTTTCATGTTATCCTCCCTGAATCCGCTCACGGGCGTCCTCGATGATTCGGATATCATACCGGCCGACTTGGCTCAGTAATTCGAGTTTCACCCGCGCAGTGTTTTTAGGAATCCACTCTTTTTGAGTTGCATAAACCAGTAAGTTCGCGGCTGTCACAAAAGGCACGCCGAAAATCTTACAGGCTTTGATTGCAGCGGCATCATCCGTGGCCAATCCGGCGGCTCGTTTTCGTGCTAAAAGCAGAGCGGTTGCTTCGCCTTCCGCCAAATGGAAATCGTGCATCAGCTTTGCCAGATCCGTCTTTTTGACCTCTTTGCCGTCTTGAATCCGGATGAGGCGCTCCCGGATACAACGCCGGATCATTTGGGCATCAGGCCTTTCCTTTTGACCGGTGGTTTCATCCTCGATGACCTTCGGTATGACGGCATCCATTTTGACCAACACCTCACGCAAGATGTCAATTTTAGCCAGCAGAATGAGCGTGGAGGCATCAAAGACGATCACGACGCACCATGTGTATTACAATTGCAATATATTGTATACAGTTTGGCAGATATTGTCAATGACTTGATAAATAAGAACGAGCGCCCGCAATCTGTTCGATCCAAAACCCGACAGCCTGTTTGTGATGGACACTGACTCAGTTCTAATCGGATTGTCGTCGTATAGCATTTGACAATTTGTTAAATATGCTTTAATATGAACAAGTTATACTCATATTGAGATCCGGGAGTTTTCAATGAACGATTTTCCACGCATCAAGCGCCTTCCACCTTATATTTTCGCAAGCGTGAATGCGCTCAAACTGGAAGCGCGGCGCAAAGGTGAGGACATCATCGATTTCGGCATGGGGAATCCGGATCACCCCACACCGCCGCATATCGTGGACAAAGCGATCGAGGCGATGAAAAACCCTCGCAACCACCGCTATTCGGCTTCCCGCGGCATCACGAAGCTTCGCGTCGCGATCGCGGATTGGTATCATCGGAAATTTCAAGTCGAGATCGATCCCGAAACGGAGGCGATCGTGACGATCGGCTCAAAGGAGGGCATCGCCCATCTGGCCCTGGCCACGCTGGGTCCCGGGGATGCCGTGCTCTGTCCGAGCCCGACCTATCCGATCCATACCTACAGCGTCATCATTGCCGGGGGCGAGGTGCGGAGCGTGCCGCTCCGCGAGGACAACGATTTTTTTGAGGATCTGACGGCGGCCTACCGGAACGCCCTTCCGAGGCCGAAGATGCTGATCGTGAATTTCCCCCACAATCCGACGACACGCGTCGTGGATCTGGGGTTTTTTAAAAAGCTGGTCGACTTCGCGACCGAGCATCAATTGATCGTGGTACACGATCTGGCCTATGCCGACCTGGTCTTCGACGGCTACCAGGCGCCCAGCCTGCTTCAGGTGCCGGGGGCGAAAGCGATCGGCGTCGAATTCTACACGCTGTCCAAGAGCTATAACATGCCGGGATGGCGCGTCGGTTTCTGCGTCGGCAACCGCGACATCATCAAGGCCCTGACGCAGATCAAGAGCTATCTCGATTACGGGATCTTTCAGCCGCTCCAGATCGCGAGCATCATCGCCTTGAACGGGCCGCAGGATTGCGTTCGGGAAGTGGTCGAGATCTACCGGAGCCGGCGGGATACCCTGGTGGACGGTCTGAACCGGATCGGCTGGAAAGTGGAAAAGCCGCTGGCGACGATGTTCGTCTGGACCAAGATTCCCGATCCGTTCCGGGAGATGGGCTCGCTGGAGTTTACGAAGAAGCTTTTGCAGGAGGCCAAAGTGGCCGTTTCGCCGGGGATCGGATTCGGCGACCACGGCGACGATCATGTCCGGTTCGCGCTGGTTGAAAATGAACACCGGACGCGTCAGGCGATTCAGGGCATCAAGAAGGTTTTAAAAAAGACGTAGGGGCGCAATACATTGCGCCCGGTGTAAATATGACGGGTCAGAAAAAGCAAAGAATCGGCGTGGGCATCATCGGGTTCGGGACGGTCGGAACCGGCGTGGTCAAGATTTTGACGAACCGGGCCGAGGAGATCCGCCGCCGGCTCGGCGTGCCGCTGGAGCTGGTCCGGATCGCGGATCTGGATTTAAAGCGGGACCGGGGCGTCGCGGTCAAGCCGGGCGTACTGATCTCGAAGGCGGACGAGCTGATCAACGATCCGGATGTGGATATCGTCGTGGAGCTGGTCGGCGGTTATGAGCCGGCCCGCACCTTTATTCTGAAAGCGATCGAGAAGGGGAAATGCGTTGTGACGGCGAACAAGGCCCTTCTGGCGGTGCACGGCGAAGAACTCTATCGCGCCGCTCAGAAGGCCGGGATGGATCTCGGTTTTGAGGCCAGCGTGGGCGGCGGCATTCCGATCATCCGCGCGATGAAGGAGGGTCTGGCCGCGAATAAAATTCTTTCGATCTACGGGATCATCAACGGCACGGCCAATTATATCCTGAGCAAGATGACCGAGGAGAAGCGGCCCTTCGCCGAGGTGCTGACGGAAGCTCAGCGGCTCGGCTATGCCGAGGCCGACCCTCGCTTCGACGTGGAAGGGATCGATTCGGCCCACAAGCTCGCGATTCTAGTGACGCTGGCCTTCGGCACGCCGGTCGAGATCAAGTCGATCTATACCGAGGGCATCACCGGGGTCACACCGACCGATATCGAGTATGCCAAAGAGTTCGGTTACCGGATCAAGCTGCTCGCGATTGCCAAGAGCAATGACGATCAAATTGAGGTCCGCGTCCATCCGACGATGGTGCCGGACGAATACCTGATCGCGACTGTGAACGGAATTTATAACGCGATTTACGTCGTGGGCGACGCCGTGGGCAACACGCTTTTCTACGGGCAGGGGGCCGGCGCGATGCCGACCGGCAGCGCCGTCGTGAGCGACGTGATGGAGGCCGGCCGGAATCTGTTGTACGATTCGGTCGGATGCGTGCCGCCGACCGGTTTCGATCCCGACCAGCGGGAGCTCCTTCGGATCAAGCCGATGGAGGAGATCCGGAGTTTCTACTATCTCCGGTTCATGGCGCTGGACAAGCCCGGCGTGCTTTCGCGGATCTCCGGCGTGCTCGGAAAATACAATATCAGCATCTCGTCCATGATCCAGAAAGGGCGAAAGATCGGCGAGGCCGTCCCGGTCGTGATGATGACCCATAAGGCCGTGGAGCGGGATGTGCAACAGGCCCTGGCCGAGATCAACCGGTTTCCGGATGTCAGCGAGAAAACGGTGCTGATCCGCGTCGAGGGGGAAGAGGAAGAATGAGTCTGTGGCGGGGAGTGATCGAGGCCTACCGGCCGTTTCTGCCGGTCACGGACCGGACGCCGGTCGTGACGCTTCACGAGGGCAATACGCCCTTGATCCGCGCGAAGAACCTGGCCGCCGCGATCCATCCCGAAATCGAGCTGTATCTGAAATACGAAGGGGCCAACCCGACCGGATCCTTCAAGGACCGCGGCATGACGCTTGCGATCTCCAAGGCGATCGAAGGCGGGGCTTCGGCCGTGATCTGCGCCTCGACCGGCAACACCTCCGCCTCGGCGGCCGCCTACGGCGCGCGGGCCGGAATCAAGGTCTATGTCCTGATCCCGGAGGGGAAAATCGCGTCGGGCAAGCTGGCCCAGGCCATGATCCATCGCGCGATCGTCATTCAGGTGGACGGAAATTTCGATGAGGCCCTGACGATCGTCAAGGAAGTCTCGGAGAAATACCGCCTCACGCTCGTCAACTCGATCAATCCATTTCGGATTGAAGGACAGAAGACGGCCGCGTTTGAGGTCTGCGATCAACTCGAAGGCGCGCCCACCTTCCATTTTCTTCCGGTCGGTAATGCCGGAAATATCACGGCCTACTGGAAGGGCTACAAAGAGTACAAACAGCATGGACGGATTTCATCGCTTCCCCGCATGATGGGATTTCAGGCGGCCGGCGCGGCGCCGATCGTGCTGGGCCATGTGGTCGAGAAGCCCCGGACGATTGCCACGGCGATCCGGATCGGAAATCCGGCCGGCTGGAAAGGGGCCGAGGCCGCGGCCTCGGAATCCAACGGCGAGATCAATCTGGTGACAGACGAGGAGATCATGGAGGCCTACCGGATGATCGCCGGAACGGAAGGGGTGTTCTGCGAGCCGGCCTCGGCCGCATCGGTCGCCGGCGTGATGAAGGTGAACAAACAGGGGATCTTCAAAGAAGGGGACGTCGTCGTCTGCACGCTCACCGGCCACGGTCTCAAGGATGTCGAGATCGCGATGAACGTTTCTCAGAAGCCGATCACGATCAAGGCAAAGTTTGAGGACGTGGTGAAAGTATTGGGGTATTAAGCTTGGAGGGTGATCATGAAGGGTAAAAAAATTAAGTTTAAAATTTTTTTGGAGCCTTCACGTGATGGTGGCTATGCTGTTCACGTACCGGCACTAAGGGGATGCCACACGCAAGGCGAGTCTATTGAAGAAGCCCTTGAAAATGCCAAGGACGCCATCGAGACCTATTTGCACACTGCTGAAGATTTGGCCGATAAGAAGGAGCATGTATACGAGGTTGAGGTTGCGGTGTGAGTCAGGTTCCCACGGACGTCTCCGCTGAACGTGTTGTGCGGGTGCTCAAGAAAGCGGGATTCGTATTAATAAGAGATGAATAAGACGTGTCTAATGACAGAGAAAATTTCTGGCTTACGTGGCCTGGGCAGGTACTTTTGTATGCTCTCATCATCATAGGCATTTCTTTAATCACGCCTAAATTGCCAGAATGGATGCGCCCAGGCCCAGACCCAGAATTAGCCGAAGCGGAGCGAGGTCTGATAAGAACATGTCGTGCGTATTATAGAGAAGGGGAATCTTACCTATCCTACTTAGACGATTATCCTAAACACAAAGCATGGGTCAAAAACAAATGTAGAGAAGCAGCTCAAAAGGGATTATTATGATAGCGTCTGCTTGCAGGAAAAAGGGTGTAGACTACAATGATTCCTCACTTGTTAAAGGGACCAAAATCTTTTGTTGATGAAAGCCACGAATCCGTGCCTGCTGAGGGATTAAAGAGCCGAGATTATCATGGATCCCAAGGGAGCTTGAGATGCAAGAACAAAAGTATGACAACGAAAGATTTGCAGCGGGAGCCAGTGCTTCTCTTCAGAAGAGTATTAAGGACATAGAAGCAATAATCTCCGGCTCTAAAACATCGTTTGGAGCCCCACTCCGTAACAGATTCAGACGCAAGCTTTATAATGCCCTTAGAGATGCTTCGATGCGGTGGTATCGTATCGGTTTCAGGCGAGGTCATAACACCTGTTATAAGATGTTTAGGAAAACAGGTAGAATCGGGCGGAGAGTTTCAAAAAGGACCCGTGCAACTTTTATCAGAGGTGATCAGTCTAAAAAAGTATTGCTGAAGACCAGTATTTGAAATTCTAACTTATGATCTTGGGGACCGTAATCAAGAAAATGCTTCCATGAAAGATCGGGATCTTGAGGAAGAAGAGGTTTGTGTGGGGCAGATTTTCATTGAGGAGTACAACAGATTGAACAAGACGGATTACAACAAGCCCATCTCAATTGATACGGACGCCGATCTTGTTTTTGCCTCATCAACACGAAGCGATGACAGGCTATCCGTCCAGGTAACGCAGGCTACAGATGAAGGGATCGAAAAACAAATTACCCGAGACCTGAAGGCGGGAGGGGAATCCTTCTTCACGGGTGACTGCCCCGATGAAAATGTGATTCTTGGTGCAGTCCGAAAGAAATCCGGGAAGTACGCGAACAAAGATCTGATCCTCATCGTATATACCCATACGACAGCCGCATTACCGAGGGATTATCAGGTGCCTCCTAAAGAGGGTGTCAAGTTTAGAGAAATATGGCTTGTGGAGTTTGTGAAACGGCGTGCGACAAGGATATTCTTACGTGGGTCAGAATCTTAAAATAGCGCGTGCCTGTAGGCTCAGCCTTGTTTGCTGCCTGTTGGTTGGTCATTTGGTCCTTTCGGTGGGCTGTGCCTCTATCAGCCCGAAAATCGAGCAGCTGTCACTAGGAGCCTGTCCGAGTAATGGGCTTGTTTAATGTATTCATTTAGTGTATAGTCCTTCCGTCCCATTCTGACGAGAGGAGACCCCCATGAGCAAGACCTATCGGCCCTATGAACCGGATCAGGCATTCCTGCTGCCGCC
>JACQCA010000037.1 GCA_016201865.1 Nitrospirota bacterium | reverse complement strand
GTACGCCAAATACTCCGCCATCTTCTTCTCCGACAACACCTTCGTGATCGCGCTCGTCAGCGTCGTCTTCCCGTGATCCACGTGCCCGATCGTCCCAATATTGACGTGCGGCTTCGTCCGCTCAAATTTCGCCTTAGACATGTTCTCCTCCCCAACCGATGAGCTAAGCAGTCATGATCCTGGCTAACCCAATGATTATCTTTGATTTACTGGAGCCCTCGACCGGGATCGAACCGGTGACCTCTTCCTTACCAAGGAAGTGCTCTGCCGACTGAGCTACAAGGGCAACATCGATATTATTAATCATTTAACAAACCCGCAAACTAACTTGGAGCGGGAAACGGGATTTGAACCCGCGACCCCCAGCTTGGAAGGCTGGCGCTCTACCGCTGAGCTATTCCCGCTTCATCCAGCAAAGGCCGAGTCCTTTTATCTACCCACGGGCAGGGTAGCTCCCGTTACCCAAGGCATTGGGGAGGGGAGGATTCGAACCTCCGAAGCCTAATGGCGACAGATTTACAGTCTGTTCCCGTTGTCCGCTTGGGTACCTCCCCTCGATCACTGCAAGTCAACTCAAACTCCCAACTCACCCATTGGAGCCACCGGAGGGAATCGAACCCCCGACAGGCTGATTACAAATCAGCTACTCTACCGACTGAGTTACGGTGGCGGGTAAACCGTGAAAGTTGCTTCAAGCAAAACTAAACCAATCAAAGAAATAGCGCTTTACAATCTTAAAATTATGTGATAGTTATTATCTGCCGATACGTAATGCCGCTGTGACTGTTGAACTGACGAGAAAAGACACAGAGATACCGGCGCAAATTTTAAATTTTAGTTATAAGTTTTATATTTGTCAAGTACTTTCTGCGTCTTCAATGAGATATTTTGAAGCGCATCGGTTGCTTTCTGCACAGTCTTCCGTTTAAAAAGCACAAAGGGGGCTCTTCATGACGCATCCGGCCGTTACGGTGACAGTTTTGAGTTTGGTGCTGGCTTTTTCGAGCCCGGCTTTTGCCAGTAACGATATCGATATCAATCTTCTCACCAAACAATCGGAATTTGACAATCTCAGCCGGCAATTGGGTTTGGCGATCAGCTACACTCCGCTCGCTCCCGCGGCCCCGCTCGGCTTATTGGGGTTCGATATCGGGGTTGAGGCAACGGCTGTTCATATTGACGCCAAAGAAGATTCTTGGAAAAACGCAATGGTCGGCACTAAAACTCCGCCCAGTTACCTGTTCTTCCCAAAAATCCATGCACAAAAAGGTCTTCCATTGGGTTTCGATGTCGGGCTGAGCTATGGAAAGGCGCCTGGAACAAATATCGGACAGATCGGCGGTGAGTTGAAATGGGCTGTTCTGAAAGGAAGTCTGGTCACCCCGGCCGTGGCGATTCGCGGCGATTACACAACGTTGGTGGGTGTGGACAATCTCGACATGAAGGTTTTCGGCGCCGATATTTCCATCAGCAAAGGCTTTGTGTTTGTTACGCCCTACGCAGGGATCGGACAGGTTTGGATCACGAGTAAAGAAAAAAGTAATTCGGTGAGCTTCGATAGGGCCGGCTTAAGTGAAACGAAAGGCTTTCTCGGGGCTAAATTCAGCCTGTTTGTGATCAGCTTCGTTGCCGAGGCCGACTTCTCAAAAGTCCCCTCTTACAGCGGCCGCTTGAATATTAGTTTTTAATACGCTTATCCCGGATGGCCTTCGCACGGGCTTCCATCCTCGCCGCATCCTCCCGCCGCTCCATCTTCCGAAGCGCGTCCGCATAGTCCTGCAAACTCGCGGCGATCTCCGGATGCTCCGGACCCAGGGCTTTTTCTTGGATCTCCAGCGCCCGTCGGTAGAGCGGTTCGGCCTCGGTATATCGGCCCTGAACGAAGTAAAGTCCTGCCAGACTACTGAGACTGATCGCCACGTCGAGATGCTCCGGCCCCAAGCCCTTCTCACGAATCTCCAAGGCCTGCCGGTAGAACGGCTCGGCCTCGGCATATCTCCCCTGAACACGGTAAACTTCCCCCAAGCCGAAAAGACTCACGGCCACAAAGGGATGGTCAGGACCCAGGGCTTTTTCTCGGATCATAATCGCCTGCCGATAGAGCCGCTCGGCCTCATCATACCGGCCTTGAGCAAAGCAAAGTTCAGCCAGGTTGTTGAGGCTCATAGCCGCATAGGGATGCTCCGGCCCCAAGGCCTTTTCCCAGATGGCCAGAGAACGCCGGTACAAAGGTTCCGCTTCGACATACCGATGCTGAATTCGGTAAAGTTCCCCCAGATTGTTGAGACTGACAGCCACATCAGGATGCTCCGACCCCAGAGACTTCTCCCGAATCGAAGCCGCCTGCCGGTAGAGCGGCTCGGCCTCGGCATATCGGCCCTGGCCGTGATAAAGATTCGCCATGTTGTGAAGACTCCTGGCCACATCGGGATGCTCCGGCCCCAGGGCCTTCGCGTCAAACGCAATCGCCTGACGGTAGTGGGCCTCGGCCTCAAGATATTTTCCTTGACGAGCAAGATGCACGCCCAGTTCTCGGTGAGGATAGCCCGCTTCCGGCGATGCAGCCGCGGCGGCTTGCCAAAAGGTTGATGGACTTCGCCATACGGCATTCCGGTTCCAGGTCTCCCGCCCGGCCGCGCCGATAAGAACAATCCATAAAAGGCATACCGTGACAAGAATCTTGCGTGGAGACCCGCCCGTTGCCGCCTGAAGCCTTTTAGTCCCCTCTATCATCAACCACGCAGCAGCCATCAAGAACCCTGCCGATGGAGAATAGACATACCGCTCCGCAGCCGGGGTGGCGGCCAAACCAAGGACACCGACCGAGACAGCCGGAGCGAGAAGGGCGAGCGTCCAGGCCAATCCCATTCCCAACAGGATTTCACGGCGAATGACGGCAACGATCAGCCCGCCTGAAAGCGCGATCAACGCCAGACCCGCAAAAATTAAAAAGAAGCCGGACGTCGGTACGGCGGCGATGAAGGGGTGAGGAGGATAAGGAAACAACATCAGCTTAAGATATAAACCTGAAACCCCGATCGCCTTCTCAATCCCTGTAAGACTAAAAAAGGTCAGGAGAGAAGTATTGCCGTAAGGAGCAGTGATCTTGACCATCCGCAGATAGAAATAAAGGCCCAAAATCATGAAAAGGATCGTCCCTCCAATAGCCAGATGTCGCCAACGATGCTGAAACGAGCGGGGCGCGACAAGAAATTCATAAAGCGGAAAGAGAAGGATCAGACCGGCCGCCGTCTCTTTGGTCAGCAGAGCAAAGAAAAAGAAAGACATGGATGACGCAAACAGGATCCGATAGCCTGTTCGGTGGAACTGGATATAAAGCAGCAAGGATGCCAGCAGGAACGTGGTGCAGAAGACATCCGTGCGACCCGCGATCCAGGCCACGGCCTCGGCATGCGCCGGATGCACTGCAAAGAGGGACGCGGCAAGAAGAGAAAGGTAAGAGCCCGTTCCCTCTTTCATCAAACACCGAGATAGAAAGAAGACGAGACTCGCATTCAGGCTATGCGCCAGCCAGACCGACTGATGAAACCCAAAAGGGCTGTCTCCCCAGATTTTGTAATCAAGAATGTAGGAAAGCTCCACGAAGGGACGATAATAAGAAGAGTCCGCCTTGAAAGATGAGGAAACCGACAACCAGGATGAAAAGAGTTCCCACACGTGATCGGGAATCACAAGGTTTCGGATAATATTTTCATCATCCCAGCCGAAGCCGTTCGCAAGCACGTTAAGATTTACCAATAAAGATAAAAGAATCGGCGGGACCCAAAACCACGCTTGCAATCGTCGCTCCCACATGATCGGCCTCTAACGAAGGTCAGCGGACGGGACGTGATGAAATAAGGCGGGAATCCGTTTTTAATACTCGATCTCGGTCGTGGCCGAACCGGGGCAGGCCTCTGTTTGATCGGCCGTATACCCGCTTCGGCCGTCGCAATGGACGGGAGCCGGTATCTTGTTGGAGATTCCCCATTTGTCATCCGGACGACTGCCGGCCAGCTTCCCGGTTACCGTGGCCTGGAAATCATTTGGAAAACCCGCAGTGGTACATGAGGCGCCGCTGGCTCCGGGGATCGGGGTGGTAATTTTATAGATGCGACTATTAGCATTAAGCGCGAAGGTCTGTGGCAGGTTTGCCGCAGTCACACTGTTCACATAGCAGTTGTTTTCGGCACGGTACTGTTCCTCTTCAACCTTCAGCGTCAGCAACAATGTCTTGGCCTCGACCTGTTTTGAGCGATAAACATTGTTTGTGTAGATCGGGACCGCAACCGCGGCAATAATTGCGAGAATGGCCACCACGACCATCAGCTCGATTAGGTTAAAGCCGTTCGGGTTTCTCATTGGACCTCCAAAACCGGAAAAGCACGTTCGCCTAATATAGGGCATCCGCATGCATGGACTGGTCGCCGCAATCCGCCAGGGCCGTTCCGCTGCCCGCGCCGGCCGCAGCCGCAACATTGGCAGTGCCGGCCGTCATCACCACGACATCAAACTGGGCGAGGCCCGGAGTCTTAGCCGTGGCCGTCGCAAGACCGCTTGAGTCCCAGGCGTAATTATAATACGGATCTCCGGAAGTCGCTAAAACGGCCTCGGCCGGGAAATGAACCGAATAGGCCACACTGGCCGTATCCGTCGTGGTTGTATCCGTCGGCAAGACCCCATCGCCGAGGTACGGATTTTCTCGCCATTCCATGAGCGTTTTGCAGAGATACCCGACATGTTGAACCGCATACGCGCTGCGGCTCCGTTTCACGTACTTGAAATATTGAGGAATCGCGATGGCCGCTAAGATACTGATGATTGCGACCACGATCATCATCTCGATCAATGTAAAACCGCTTGAGTTTTTCATAGGCCTTGTCAAAAGATGATCGTGCGGGATCAGACCATCAGCCCTCTCCCGCACGATCGTTACCCTTTTCCTCCAACAGTGGTACAGCCCTGACGCCCTCCTGTCTCTTTCAAGAAGGCAACCCATCGTACTCTTAGTAGAGGCTGCTGGCCGCCATCGACTGGCTTGCGCAGCCGGCCATTGCCGTTCCGCTACTCCCGCCGGCCGCAGTCGGAACATCGGCCGTACCCGCCGTCATGGCAACGATAGAGAACTGGACCTTTGTGTCGGCCGTTCCTCCGTTTTTCCCCGTCGCCGTCACAAGACCGGTCGCAGTCCAGGTGTATGCATAATACGGATCGCCGGTAGTCACGTAGCCGGACTCGGATGGGAAGTGAACCGAATAGGCTTTACCCGACGCATCGGTCTGGGCTGTATCCGTCGGCAAGGTCCCGTCACCCATGTTCGGATTGTCTCTCCAGTCCAAGAGCGTTTTGCAGACATCCCCGACATGCTGCACCGCATTCGCGCTGCGGCTCCGCTTCACGTACTTGATGTACTGTGGAATCGCGATGGCCGCCAAGATACCGATGATCGCCACCACGATCATCAGCTCGATCAGTGTGAAACCCTTTTTCCCGTGCATATACTTCAACATGGTATTTACCTCCTGTGAGAGTTTTTATTACACTTGCCCTCTTAATATGCAGCATCCATGCCAGATTCATGAGAAGACAAATCTATTAAAATAACAAATAATATCAATAGGTTAAATATTTATGAACGGTATGCTTATCTGATACTTAAGAATGGGTATGCCAATCTTTGGAACGGATATGCCAAATTTTGGCGGTTTATCCGTAGAGGCGGTTTGTAAACCGCCAGGAAGGTTCAGATGTTAATGAATGAGGGAAGACGCAGGTTCAAGAGTCATCTCTTGGCTGCTTTGTTGAGATGAGGCGTTTGAATTTCGCAGACGGGCTTTCTGGATCCGTTCTTCTTTGGCCGGATCGCCGAAACCGGCCATTTTGTATCGGTCCGCCAGCTTGCTGTTTTCAGGATCAAGCTCTAAAGATCGCAGCCAGGCCTCTCTGGCCTCTTGGAACAACGACTTTTTCAAATAAATCTCGCCAAGGTGCTCTTGAATCACGGAATCATCCGGAATCAAGGAAACGGCCCGGTTCAGTTGGACTAAGGCATCATCAATCTTTCCCAATTTATAATAAGCCCATCCCAAACTATCAATGTAATAGCCGTCATCGGGCTTAATCCCCAACGCACGATTAATAAGATCAAGCGCTTCTTCCAGTTTGATTCCACGATCGGCGTACGTGTAACCCAGATAGTTGAGCGCGTTCGCATGCCTCGGTTCCAGGCGAATGGTCTGTTCCATGGCCGAGACAAGATCATTGAAACGATTCATTTTGTCATAGACCGCGCCGACATTGAAATGCAGTTCCGGATTTTTCGGATCCGTTTCGATCCCCTTCTTGAAGACCTCCAAGGCCTTCTCGTAATTCCCCGTCTGATAGTAGGCCAATCCCAAAAAAAGATAGGCCTGGGAGCGCTTGGGATCCAATGAGAGGACCACGGTGAGATGTTGAATCGCTGCGGGGGTATCTTTCAAGCGATGATCGAGATAGCCTAAATGGAGATGCGCATCCACATAATTGGGATCGATTTCCAAGATGGCTTGATATTCCCGCGCGGCCATTTTGTAGTTTTTGGTTTCTTCATAAAGATAGGCCAGATAATCCCGCACCCTTAATTCGTTCGGCCGGGCCGTCGCAACCACTTTCAGTTCCTCGATCGCCTTCCCAAATTCCTTTTCTTCTGAAAAGATCAGCCCTTTTCTCAGATGGGCCTCCGCATCCTCGGGATCGTCGGCCAGCATCCGGTCCAGCACCGTCAGGGCCGAATCATATGCCTTCTGTTGAAGATAAAGCTGAATGAGATGGTACCGGACCTCATGGCTATGCGGGTTCACTTCATCCAAGACCCGACGGTAAACCCGTTCGGCCAAGGCCATCTCACCTTGGGCCTCATAAACCAATCCCAGCTCGAGATAGGCCGATTCGAAGGCCGGGGCGAGGGAGACGGCTTTTTCAAAAGCCTCGATCGCCTCCGGATATTTTTTTTGATCGGCGCTGATTTTTCCGAGATAGTAATAGCCCACCGGCGAAGTCGCATCCGACGCAATTCCCTTCTGAATCATTTGTGCGGCCTTATCGAACTGTCGCTGATTCGCGTACAGGCTCCCTTCGCTCAGATAGGCCTCCGCCTGAGAGGGATCCAGTTGAATGACACGGTCATAAATTTCGACGGCCTGTCGGTATTGACCTCGGCTGGAATAGAGTCCTGCCATGAACATTAAGGTCGGAATATTTTCCGGATCGAGGCGGAGCGCAGACTGGATATAGGTGGTCGCTCCGGAAACGTCCCCCTTCTTCATCATCAAGGATGCGGTGGACGTCAGAAGCAAAACCGACCGATTATCGTAACGCAGAGCGGATAAATATTCCTTCAAGGCCTGGTCTTCGTCGTTGTTTAATTCGGCGGAATAGGCTCGAAGGAAATGATAATAGGCTCGGTGGTCTTTAATCGGCGCGGATCCGGCATCGGTCAAGGCGAGATCATGGCCTCTGCGGCTGCCCCCCGGCATCGGAAGGGACGCGCAGGACAACAATCCCAAGGTTAGAATACCACAAATCGCTTGTTTTAACATGGAGTTCACAGCGTTTAGATCAACAAGCCTCAACCGGACTCGCTTTGCAGGCATGGCTTACTGCGGCCCTTCCCGCCAACGAACCTTGAGCTGTTTATTAAATTAATTAAATCACGGGGCTTTTTAGAAGTCAAGGACGCCGGACAACATGAATTAAAAACAAGAAACAAGACTTACAATGGGCGATCACGTCTTTTTATTATCGGAATTGTCCTTTTTGGGGGCGACATCCGGCTCGCTTGGCTCCGACAGACCTTTTTTAAATCCGCGAATCGCCTTACCGAGCCCCGAACCGATCTCGGGCAACTTCCCGACACCGAACACGATAAGAACGATCACCAGAATGAGAATAATCTCCGGGAGCCCGAGTCCAAACATCGCCTGCCTCCTTACCGATGAATTCAACTCATTATATCGTTTAACGAAACGCGCTGTCAATCAATCCGTTAAAACTCTTCCGCCTCTTCATGCGTCCGTTCAAGATTTTCGAACCGCGTGTACTTATCGAGAAAGGTCAACTGGATGTTTCCGATCGGTCCGTTTCGCTGCTTCCCGATAATAATATCGGCAATCCCCTTATTTTCGTCGGAAGGGTGATAGACCTCGTCACGGTAAATAAAAAGGACGATATCCGAATCCTGTTCAATCGCTCCCGATTCTCTCAAGTCGGCAAGAACCGGTCGTCTATCCGCTCGATTTTCGACCGCACGGGACAACTGCGACATGGCCACCACCGGAAGCTGAAGCTCTTTAGCCAACGCCTTAAGTGATCGAGAAATTTCGGAGATCTCCTGTTCCCGATTGTCCGCGTCGCCGCGTCCCCGCATGAGTTGCAGGTAATCCACAATCACCAGATCAAGACCGTGTTCGGCCTTCAGCCGCCGCGCCTTGGCACGCATCTCCAAGACCGAAAGGGCGGGCGTGTCATCAATAAAGATCCGGGCCTCCGTCAGTCTCCCGGCAGCCGTGGTTAACTTCGGCCAGTCCGCCCGCCCCAGATAACCCGACCGTAATTTATGGGCGTCCACACGCGCCTCTGAGCAAAGCATGCGCATCACCAACTGCTCTTTCGACATTTCCAGACTGAAGATGGCGGCCGTGCCCCTCTTTTCGATTCCCAGATGTTGAGCGATGCCGAGCGCCAACGCCGTTTTTCCCATGGACGGCCTTCCCGCAATCACGATGAGATCGGAAGGCTGCAGACCGGATGTCATATCGTCTAATTCCGTGAAACCGGTCGCCACCCCCGTCACGCGCTCTTTCTTTTCATACAACCGCTCGATCGTCTCAAAGCTGCCTTTGATGATCTCCTTCACGGCCACAAAAGACGGTTTGAGTTTTCGCTCGGATATCCCGAAGACGCTGCGTTCGGCGTAATCCAAGAGCTCCTCGACGCGGGCGCGATCATCATAGCCCTGGCCCACGATATCCGTCGCCACCTCGATCAAATTCCGGAGAACGGCCTTTTCGTGGATGATCCGCGCGTGCTGTCGGATATTCGCCGCCGTCGGTATGCTGTTCACGATCGACGAGAGATAGGCGGCGCCCCCCACCGTTTCCAACTCGTTTTTTTTTCTCAACTGATCGGTCAACGTAATGAGATCCACCACCTCGTTCCGTTCATTGAGATCAAGAACGGCCGAAAAGATTTTCCGGTGCGAATCTCTGTAGAAATCCTCGGGACCGATGATCTCAAGCGCCTTGTTGAGCGAGGCGTTGTCGATCAGGATCGCGCCCAGCACGGCCTGCTCGGCCTCAATATTCTGAGGGGGAACCTTGTTGAGGGATTCCGCTTCGGGGTTCTTGCGTGATGGAAAATCGATGACGGACATGATCCTTCCCCGGATGGGGTTATTTATAATGCCGACGGCTATAATCTCGAAACAAGCACGGAAATCCGGCCGCGTTGCTGTTTTCCGGTGCGGCAATCCATCCAGAGCGCTTTTTCGCCGTCCGACAAGACAAACAGTTGTTTGGCGCCTGCGGCCTTGGCCCGGGAAACGGCTTCGTTGATCGACATTTTTTCCATGTGTTGGAGCACGCGATAGCCTTTCTCTCGCACCATCCGGGCCAAGGCAAACAGACGGGTCGTGTCCCGATGCATCTCCACGATCAGGACATCGACGGCAACCCTCGGAACCGCCTTGACGGATTTCTGCCAGGCCCATTGCAGTTGTTCCGCGTCAAACGCAAAACCGGTCGAAGGGCAAGGGGCCCCGAACTTTCCGATCAGTGAATCGTACCGCCCTCCCCGACCCAGGGGCACGCCGAGGTCCTTGGCGAACACCTCAAAAACAAGACCGGTATAATAGTCAAATCCGCGGATTTCGGCCAGATCGAGTAGAAGATGGTCTTTCCAACCGGCCGAAATCAGGATCCGGAAGATCTCCCGTAAGCGGGTCAACGCCGAGCGACAGACCGGGGATGTCGTCAGCTCCCAGGCCTGTTCGATCACCTCTTCCCGGCCGAACAGAGAAAGGATCGCCGTGACTTGACGGACCTTGCTCTCCGGAAGATTCCCCTGCGTTAGAACCTGCGTCAGCCTGGACCGATCTTTACGGACCACGGCCTCGCGGACCTGTTTTTGAAGATCCGCAGGCAGCCCCATGCCGTTCATTAAACCCCTGACGAACTCCACCTGGCCGATGGCGACCTTAAAATCCGTCAGACCGACTTTCTGCAACGCCTGAATGGCGATCGAGATCACCTCGGCATCCGCCTCCGGTCCTTCCAGCCCGATCAATTCCCCGCCGATCTGAAAGAGCTCCCGGGCGCGGCCGGCATGTTCTTCTTCATGCCGGAACACGTTGGCCCGATAGCAGAGCCGAAGCGGTTTGGGCGCATCGGCCATCAACATGGCCGCCATTCGCGCGATTTGGGGGGTAATGTCCGGACGGAGAAGCATCAAGCGGCCGTTTCCCCGATCGACGAACTTATATCCTTTTTCGATCAGGTCTTCGCCCATCCCGCGCGCAATCACGTCCAGGTATTCAAAGATGGGCGGGATGACCTCTTGATAACCCCAGGACAGAAAAACGGACAGAACCGCTTCCTCGATCTGCCGTTTGTGAACCGCCGCTTCAGGAAGGAAGGTCGCCATGCCCTTGGGCAGCATCGGGCGGTTCATGTCTTTCAATGGGGTCATGATTTAAACCGGAATGGAAAGAATCATGGGCCGACCGGTTACAGCTCAATCAGCTTGGCGGACAGCACATGAGGCAGCTTCTTGAGTTTTGCGAGCAAGTCCGGGGTCACGGGCGAATCGATGCCGACGACCGAGATGGCCCGGCCGCCGGTGCGTTCGCGCCCCAACTGCATCCGCGAGATGTTGACCTGATTGTCCCCCAACAAACGACCGATGTTTCCGATGACGCCGGGCTGGTCGTCGTTGATCATCATCAGCATATGACCTTCCGGCACCACCTCCAGGGTCAATCCGTCGATCTCCACAATACGCGGGTCTTTTCGATTGTAAAGCGTCCCGGCCACCGAGGCCTCCCGGGACCCGGCCTTGATCCTCAGGACCACCAGACTGGTAAATTCGCCGGCCTCTGCGCTCTTGATCTCCTTAATCTCGATTCCCCGTTCCTTGGCCACGATCGGGGCATTCACGTCATTCACCGGCTCTTCTAAAATCGGCCTCAACAGACCCTTCACGGCCGCAACCGTCACGGGCGCGGTGATCAGCCCGGCCACATCGCCCCGGTATTCGATCGTCAACTGTTCCAGACCCCCCTCGTGGCTCTGGGAGAGAAACGCGCCCAATTTCTCGGCCAGCACCAGGTACGGCTGGATCTTGGGCAGGAGATCGGCCGGAACGGACGGAATATTCACCGCGCCGCGAACCAGGCCGCGAACCAGATAATCCGCGATCTGTTCCGCGATCGCCAGGGCCACATTTTCCTGCGCCTCGGTCGTGGCGGCGCCGATATGCGGCGTGCAGATGACGTTGTCCAACGTCAATAACGGATTTTCTGGGTCCACCGGCTCCTGTTCGAAAACATCCATCGCTGCACCGGCGACCTTGCCTTTGACCAAGGCCTCGTAAAGATCTTTTTCGTTCACGATACCGCCGCGTGCGCAATTGATGATCCGGACGCCGTCCTTCATCTTCCGAATGGCCTCGGCATTGATCAGCGACTGGGTCTCGGGTGTCAGTGGAACATGCACCGAAATGACATCGGCCCGACGATAGAGATCGTCCAATCTCACCAGTTCCACACCCATCTTCTTGGCGTTTTCTTCTGAAAGATAGGGATCATAAGCGATCACCTGCATCTGGGCGCCCTGGGCCAACTTCGTCACATAGGATCCGATCTGTCCGATCCCGACGATGCCCAGGGTCTTGTTGTAAAGCTCCATGCCCATGAATTTATTCTTTTCCCATTTGCCCGATTTGATCGAGGCCGTCGCCTGCGGAACCATGCGAGCCAGGGAAAAGATCAGCGCCATCGTATGCTCGGCCGTCGTCACCGTGTTGCCGCCGGGGGTGTTCATCACGACGATCCCGCGCTTGTTGGCCGCCGGCAGAGCCACGTTATCCAGACCGGACCCGGCGCGGCCGATCACCTTCAGACGTTTTGCGGCCTCGATCACCTTCTCGGTCACCTTCGTGGCGCTTCGGACGACCAGCCCGTCATAATCCGAAATCACCTTCAACAATTCCTCCGGACTGAGCCGGGTCTTCACGTCCACTTCCAGACCCAATTTTTTCATAATCTCGATGCCTTTTTCGGATAGGGCATCGCTGACCAATACCTTCACCTGACTCTCTCCCGGATTGGATCTTCGTTCGCCTACTTTACTTTTTCATCAACAATTCTTCCGCCGCCCGGACCCCTTCGCCCATCTTGATCGGATAGCCCAGTCCCTTGATCACCATCTCGACGGCCGAGACCGCGATGATCACGTCAAACAGATCGGCATAACCCATATGGGCGATCCGGAAGATTTTTCCCTTGAGGTGATCCTGTCCTCCGGCCGCAGTGATCCCGTATTTCTCGCGCAATATTTTATAAACCGCTTGGCCGTCCACCCCCTCCGGCGCATTCACGGCCGTCAAGGCGTCGCTGGGAGATTCCTTCGGAAACAGGGTCAAGCCGGTCGCCAGCATCGCCTGCCGCGTCGCATGGGCCAACTGTTTATGACGCGCAAAGATAGCCGCAAGGCCCTCGGCCTTGAGCTGCTTGAGCACCTCATGCAGCCCTACAATGAGGGAAACCGCCGCCGTATAAGCGGTCTGATTCTTGGCTTGGCTTTCCCGTTCCTTCTTCAGGTTAAAATAGAACTTGGTGTTCTTGGCTTTTTCGCCCAGTCGCCAGGCCTTCTCGCTCACACTGACGAAGGCGAGTCCGGGAGGCAACATCAAGGCCTTCTGAGAACCGGTCACGACCACATCAAGGCCCCAGTTGTCGGTCTGAAGATCAAATACCCCCATCGCGCTCACGGCATCCACCACCAGGATCGTTTCTCCCAGCGGCTTGATGATCTGGCCCAACGCTTTCACATCATGGGCCACACCGGTCGAGGATTCGCTCGCCTGGACATACACCGCCTTAATCGCGGGATCCTTTTTCAGGACCTGCGCCACTTTCTGGGGATCGACCGCATATCCCCACTCGACCTTGATCTCTTCCACTTTGGCCCCGTAGACCTGGCAGAGCTTCAGCCAGCGTTCTCCGAACTTACCGCCGTTGATGACCAACGCCTTGTCGCCCGGCGACAGAAAATTGGACACGGCGCTTTCCATCCCCCCGGTTCCGGTCGAGACAAGGGTGATGACGTCCTGTTGCGTCTGAAACAGCCATTTCAGATTTTCCCGCACCTGTCCCAGAAGTTCGGCGAACTCGGGAGCGCGGTGGTGAAGAATCGGACGGGCCATGGCCAGAAGAATCTCGGGCGGTACCGGGGTGGGTCCGGGCGCCAAAAGATAGCGTTTTCGCATAACGACTTGCTCCTTCAGAATTTCTATGGACGTGCGGTGTGCTGGATCAGTCTCGTTTTCACGAGACTGAAGAAAACGGGGTTACGCTAACACAACCCTACCCCCTTGTCAAGTCGGAAACGGGTCCTTTTGAAATCTTTTCCTCCGATACAAAACGGGGTTATTTTTCTTCGGTCTGGATCCGGAGGGCGTTCTTTCGGATCACGTAAATCCGCTCGTTGCGATCGTTCATACGGATGGGGAAAAGATAAAATCCGGCCTGAAGGGGATGAAGACCGTAACTGTATCCCGTGATCTCTTCGCCGTCCGCGAAGGTCACGCGAACCTTTTTGCCGCCCGGTCTGAGGCGGGATTCGGGCAGAGGCGATGCCGCCGGTCGGCGCAGAAAGAAGATCGCTTTCAATCCGGAGCAGTCCAACTCGCGTTTTTCGGAACCGATTCGAAGCTTGAGGATGCCGGAATCCGGATCGAACCGGATAAGGTTTCCCTCCACGGTTTTCCCCGTGAGGAAACGCGCCACTACCCTGTCCGAAAGCATCGTCGATCGGCTCTTGGATCTTCTTTCCGTTTTTGTAGAGTCGGGCACGTATGGATCTCCTCTTGCGGTTGATACGGTCCTATTATACAATACCACCTCTCTAAAAACAGCGGAATTTGAACTATGGAACAGGCCCGCCGATTGATTGCGGACGCCATGCTGGGACGATTGGCCAAATGGCTGCGCATCCTTGGAGGCGATGCCCGAACCGTCGTCGGATCTACTGGCCGGGAACCCATCAAAAACGGATACGCCGAACATTGAAAACCCTTTTTTCGGAAAATCAGGGCGCAATGAAGCGGCCGCCGGTTGGAAATAAAGAATGAATGAGTGGCGAATCGTAGAGGATGGCCCCGGGGAGGCCGCCTGGAATATGGCGGTCGACGAAGCGATCGCCGAATCCTGCCGCCGCGGACTCGTCCCCCCGACGCTTCGCTTCTACACTTGGTCGCATCCGGCCGTGACGATCGGTTATTTTCAAAAGATCGATCGTGATCTTGACGAAGAGGTCTGCCGGAGGGAAGGAATCGCGGTCGTCCGTCGGATCACCGGCGGCCGGGCCGTGCTGCACGGAAACGACCTGACCTATTGCGTCGCCTCGGGCCATGATGTTGCGGAACTGCCCAACTCGATTCGGGAAACGTTTCTGGCCATCAGCCGCGGTTTTATCGAGGGGCTTCGGCCGCTGGGGTTGGACCCCAAAACGGTTCGCTCTCCCCTCAAAGAAACAGGTCGGTCCCCGCTTTGTTTTGCGTCGACCTCTTGGTATGAGACCACCTGCGGCGGCCGAAAGGTCATCGGAAGCGCACAACGTCGCTGGAAGGACGGGATGATGCAACAGGGATCCCTCCTGTTGGATTTCGATCCGGCCGTTTTGTATCAACTCTTCCGCTTTTCGGATAAATCCCAACGAGAGAGCGCCATTCGGGAGAGCCGAACACGGCTGATCGGCCTTAATGATCTATTGAAAATCCGCACGGACCCTAAAATTCTCTCGCATCGGATCGCGGCCGGATTCGAAAAGGCATTGGGCATCCGGCTCAAACCGGCCGTCATGACCCCGCTTGAACAGGAGCGGGCACACCAACTCATGAAGACAAAATATTCACAGGAATCTTGGAACCGTCACTTAGGGGAAAGTCGTGTTGTATTGGTACAGAAAATCTAAAGCCTTCCGGGCGGCAAGAAAGTCCGGCTTGATTTCTAAAGCCTGTTTAAACGCGTGAATGGCCTCTTTGACCTGACCCTTACGACCATACGCATCTCCGAGATTATAATGAACCTCTGCGCGATTCGGCTGCAGTTTTATCGCGACCTGAAATTCCCGGATGGCATCCTCCAAGCGCCCCAGATCTTTGTAGGTAACTCCCAGATTATTGTGGGCCGAGGCGAAGTCCGGTTTTAACTCTAATGCCGTCCGATATTCTTGGTTGGCCTCTTCCGGACGCCCCAGCTTTCGATAGGCGGCTCCAAGGTCATTATGGGCATCGGCAAAGTCTGGTTTCAGCTTTAATGCCGTCCCATATGCCTGGGCGGCATCTTCCCAGCGACCCTGTCTGAAAAAGGCAAGACCCAGGTTATACTGCGCCTGGACATAGTCCGGTTTGATCTTTAACGCGATCTGATATTCCTGGACGGCATCTTCCAAGCGCTGCGGCTGCTCATAATACGTCAGCCCGAGATTATTGTGCGCCCTCGCCTTCTCGGGCGACTTCCGCACCACGTCCTCCCAAAGGCTCACCTCATCCTTCCAGACGAGATTCCTCTGATACGTCGCCACTGAAAGGATCAGTAGGATCAATGTAAAGGACGGGACGAGAAAGAGCCGGAAGGCGCGATGCGGGACAGAAGCGGTGCGATGCGAGACGGTTGTCGTTAAGGATAAAAAGAATCCGACCGACGGCAGATAGAGCCGGTGCTCAAAGATCAGATCACGGATGGGGATGATCGAAGATTCGATGGAGAGGGTTAGAAAAAACCAGAGAAGACCGAAGGAAATCAGTTGAGAGTCGGGCGCTTTGAACTTTGAGTTAAAGAGAAGATGCAGAGACAAGATAAAAAGAGACAAAAGAAACAGGAGCGAGAGAAGCACCGGAAGTTCCAGCAGGGAATGATAGATGGGATAGTCATAGTCTAAATTTTGGTTGATCGGCAGAATGAGTAATCGAATGTAGGTCACAATGACTCGAAATTGGGTCAAGAGGTAATCGAAGCGACTGATCTCGGTTGTTTGTTGGGTCAACCGGACTTCGGTATCGCCATGCACATCCACGCGGGACAGGGGGATGATCAGCAGCGTGAGAAGAAATGGAACCAGCGTCAGCCACCGCCTCCTTGTGAAGGGCCTGAAAAAGATCGCCTCCATCAGCAGGATCATCAACGGCAGCGTAAGGCTGTTCTCCTTGGTCTTCATTGCCAGAGCCGTAGAAATCAAACCCATGGCGTACCACAGATACCGACTTTTACTCTCCATCGGCGCCAATCGCCATTTCAAATAACAGACGACGGTCAGGAGATAGAACAACGCGGCTAAGGAGGCAAACCGCTGGACAATGTAGGTCACGGCCTGGGTCTGGACGGGATGGGAAACAAATAACAAGGCCGTGGCTAAAGCGATCCAAGAAGCGGTTATATCCTGAAAAAAAGGTCGAGAATGAAAACCGCTTTGAAGGAGCAACAGGACCAAGAGGTAGACCAGGAAACCATTGATCGTATGAATCAGCAGATTGACGAAATGATAGCCGAAAACATCCAGTCCGTTAACGTGGTAATTGAGAGCAAAGGATAGGAAACCGACATATCGGGTGCCGGAAAAATCGAGGAAATTTCCCGGTTCTCTGATCCGGAGATTCTCCACAATGTTGGGGTTATCATCGAAATGGAAGGAAGCAGAGAAGGTGTTTGAGTAGATTAGGGTGGAGATAAAGGACAGAAGGAGAAGAACCGGCAGCGGACGGGTCAGAATGACCATAGGCAAACATTATAAACTACAACCCATGGGGTGTAAAGGAAAGGCCGCTTTATAATGGCATTGACAATCATCAAAAACCGGATACACTATATAAATAAAGTTATACGAGCCGAACCGTTCAATTTTCTTGACATTGCTGATAAGAATAGGTAGGATGAGCCGATTTTAGAGGTAAAAGGTAACTGGTGCAAGGCTTCGGCAGAAAGGCAGTCAATGACCGGACGACCCTCCAAAAAACCTTTCTTACTTTTGAGTTTGCTGCTCCTCGTTTCCTGCAGCACCTTTTCGATTTCCAAAACCCAAAACCCGTCCGGCCCGATTTCATCGCCTTCAATAAACGATTTATCCGGCGCCGCGGCCGAAATGTCGGATTCGGTTCCATTACCGGTTCACGAAGAATCTCAAGCGATGTCATCTCAGGAATCGGACTCCCAGACCACCGTCCCTTTTAATCCGTCATCCGATGCCGAAGCCTCGGACCTCTTCCCCGCTCCTCGTCTTGACGCCAAGGCCGAAACGTCCTTGGCGCCGACTGAACCGGCTATGGATAACACCGTCCAAGACCTGTCCCCGGATGCGATCGATAATGAATCGGGCATTGACCCCGCATCGGACAACGAAGAGATCACCTATGACGTCCCGATCGTCCTGAATGAAAGCGTCGAGGACTATATCGAATATTTCCAGACCGAGATCCGGGACAGATTCAAATTATGGCTGGAGCGTTCCGGACGGTACATTCCGCTCATGCATGAAATCATCAAAGAGCACGGCCTGCCCGAAGACCTTGTGTTTGTGGCGTTGATTGAAAGCGGATTCAATCCGTATGCTTATTCCCGCTCACGGGCCGTCGGACCCTGGCAGTTCATCAAAGGAACCGGACATCTGTACGGCCTTCGGATTGACAATTGGGTGGATGAAAGACGGGACCCGATTAAATCGACTCATGCCGCCGCACGATATTTGAAAGATCTCTATGAAAGGTTCGGCTCCTGGCCTCTGGCCATGGCCGGGTACAATGCCGGTGAGAGAAAAATCGAACGGGCCTTGATTAAGGCCAAAACCGATGACTTTTGGGATCTTCGGTCCACTCGGCATATCCGGCGGGAGACAAAAGGCTATGTGCCGAAGTTCATGGCCGCCACCATCATCGCCAAGAATCCGGAACGATATGGGTTTACATTGGATTATCATGAGCCCTTTCAATATGAGACGGTATCCGTACCGGGCTCGGCCGATCTTCGCATTATGGCCCAGGCCGCCGGCATCACCTACGAGGACCTCAAGGTATTGAATCCGGAATTGCGAACGGAGCTGACGCCGCCCTACATGGAGCAATATCCTCTGCGCCTGCCGGTCGGGACACAGCAAATCTTTACGGACGCCTACAGTCAGATCCCGGATGAACGAAAGATCATCGGGACACGCTACAGCATCCGTCGGAACGATACCCTCTACACGATTGCCAAACGATTTGGAACATCGGCCTCGCTCCTTCAAGAGATCAATCACCTGTCCAAAGGCCAGCGGTTTCGGGAAGGAGATATTCTGTTTATCCCAAAGTTTCAAGCCCCGCCCCCGGAACCGAAACAGCGCCTTGTCGCATCGTCAAGCCACCCGCGTCTCAAGACGGCATCGGCTTCAAAAAAGGCGCCGATCCTGATGGCCTCCTACGATAAACAAGAGAAGAGGGACTCCCTGGACGACGGGAAGAAAATTATGTACCGCGTCAAAGGCGGCGACACGCTCTGGGATATCTCGAAGAGCTTTAACGTCAGTATCCATGATTTGAAACGATACAACGGGCTGGGCAAGCGTAGCGTCATCCGACCGGGTGATCAGTTGGTTCTCGGCTTTGAATCCAAAGACCTTTAGACTCGATCCTGCCTATTTTTTCTCGGTCGGCGCCGGAACTTCCACAGGCGCCGGCTTCTCCTGAGACAACGGAACCGGTTTGACGTCGGCCACGCCCAACGCGCTCAGACGCTTCTGGGCTTCAGCCAGAAACAACGACTCCGGAAAACGGTTGACGATCTCCTGATACCGTGTAATCGCCTCCTCTTTTTTACCCAAGGTTTCATCAAGGCGGCCCAATTCATAATCGGCCTCGTCCTTGTTCAAGGCCCCGGCGAGGCGATCAATCGATTCAAACGCAAGCGAGGCCTCTTGAAAACTGTCTTTGGCCAGAAAGACGTACCCCAATCGTTGGTAAGTCAACCCGGCTAAGATATCGTTCTTCGGATTTTTTTCAAGAAAGGCGCGATAGGCCGCGGCCGCGGACTCAAAATCCTTGAGCTCCAGATACGCATTGCCGAGATAATACTGCGCGATGGGAGCGGTCGGAGTTTGAGGAAAGTCCTGCAAAACCTTCTCAAATTGTTCGACGGCCTTTTTATAATTTTCCTCTTTCGAGAGAGCCGCGCCCAGTTCACCCCCCGGGACCTGTTGACGGTAATACTGCAAACCTTGAAACGCAAGCGCCGCCGCGCGGGCTTCCTGTTGTTGTTGATGGAACACGTATGCGCCGATTCCCGCACCGATGACCAAGACCACGGCCAACACGGCCCATAGGAGCTTGGCCTGCTCTCGAATCTTTTCGCCCAGCCAATCGACCGCGCTGATGAATTCATCCGGTTTTTTTAACTGCTGTTTCCGTGTCACCACTCGAATCTTGTACGCCATCGCCTTTTTCTCCCGTCTTAAAGCGGTGTAGTTATAGCCTAAACAACCGGAAAAGTCAAAGGCCGTGTTGTTTTCCTGATCATAATTTCATGATTGACAAACCTTCACAGAACGTGTATAAAAATACGGCGATAGGTGAACAACCTCTATATCGATCGTAAACAGCGAATTGGCATGCCGCGTCGACTGTTTTCATCATGAATGGAATAGGCAACTTCAAAAAACGGAACGAGGAAAAAAACGCTTTTGACCACAGAGCTGATACTAAAGTTCGGCCTAATTCATCCACAAGCGGACTGATATTGCTGGACGTTTCCCTGAAACCGATCATGTTTAACACCGAAGCGATCCAGATACTGACCCATCCGGAAAACCCTCAGAAGATGAAATCTCTCGGGAACTATCTCGCCGATAAGGTGCGAACGGAGCTCCTCAACGAAGGGCTCTCCGGGTCTTCGTTTATCACCGAATTGATCTCCGGCAAAAGGCTCTATATCTGTAGAGCCTTCCATATGGATCTCGCTTCACGGAACGCTACAGATCCATCGGTTGTCCTGCTGCTCGAGCGCGGTTATCAGGGCTTGATTAATCTTTCCGTCATGGCCCTGCAGTATCATCTTACGGAGCGGGAACGCGAAACGGTCGAGCATTTGCTTCACGGGTTGACCAGCAAAGAGATTGCCGAACGGATGAAGATCAGCCCCTTCACCGTTAAAGCTTTTCTGAGAATCGTTATGCTCAAGACAGGGGTCTCAACCCGTTCGGGGATCCTTGGAAAGTTGATTGGGTTGGTTGACTCCTCCGCCCCACCCGGAAAACTTAGGTCGGCCCGATGAATCAAAGCGGCGCTCAAGAGAGGCGCGAGGGTCCCCGCTATATCGTCAGTCGGAAGCTTAGGGGTAAACAGCTCCCTCCCTTCGGAACCGAGAGGAGAGTCGAGACACCCATCCATGGGCGGGTCGAGAACATCAGCAAGCGCGGACTTTGCTTTGTCACCGAGGAGGCGATCTCTGTCTCCTCCCTTCTATTGTGCGAAATAGTATCTGAGGAAATCCCGGTTGCGGTTCCCACCATGATGCGTGTGCAATGGGTGCACAAAAACCCCGAGGAACCGCAATACCATATCGGCCTCCAATTTCTCCTCTAAGTTCAATGGGCTCTTCCTTCTCCAAATATCTTTCTTAAGGGATTTACACCTTGCCGCCGCCTCCCCTCACCCCCTTTATGGACTAATCCATTCGGACTAAATCCTCTGCAGAATTGTTTTCTCTGTTCTTTTAAGTTAATTTACAGCCTACTTTTATCGATCTTATTTTTCGGTGCCGAGGGATTTCGTCGTGAAGGTCAGCTCTACCGGCGTCTAACGAATTGTCTATCGTCAAAAACAATGAATCGAAAGGGGCAAACATGAAAACGGGAAAGATCCTCCTCCGAATTTTCAGCATGATGATTGTGATTGGAACGATAAACATTTATGCTGTCTCGTGGAGCGGAATCGCTGTCACTAAGGCGCATGCCGCTACAGCCACAATTGGCGGAGGCATCTTCTCCGGCTCCCAAAATCCGGATGGAACCCCGAACACGACTACGGCCGTCCCATTGTCGGACGCCCATGTCATGGTCCAGGATGGTGGAGGCGGCTTTGTTGCCTATGGGACGGTTTCAGGCAATACATGGTCGGCAACCGTGCCGTCTCCCGGAAAATATCTGGTTATGTTCAGCGCTCCCGGACATGACGCGACCAGCCGTGAATTCGAGGTCATTGGCGGCAATGTCATGAAGGATGCCTATCTTCCCCCACTGCCTTTACCTCTGGCAAATCTTCTCGTTTATGCATTTCAAGATAACTATGTTAACGGCGAAGATGATTTTCCGGATGACCCGGGCCTCGCAGGCGTCACCTTTACGGTCTATGATGAAAAGGGTAATCAACTGGCCACAGGCATAAGCGGCGCCAGTCCAACGCTGCCTCCCCTTGCCGGACCGGATGCGAACGGGCTGTATTACTTTACCGGACTTCCATCAGGGGAGGTGAAGGTTTGCGCCGATCCGTCCACTTCGCCCAGCACCACCACCGGTTGGTATCTCACAACCACAGAAGAAGGAAGTCACTGCTGGGAGACCGTGCTTTACCCGGGCGATCCCGGCACCGAAGCCGGTCTTTATCGTGTTTGGTTCGGGTATGTCTCAAAATTGGGACAGATCGCAAGCCCAACAACAGACTCGACCTCCATTACCGGCGCGCTCAAGGATGCGGATGGGAACTGGTTTGTGGACGAACCCCTCACCAATCTTCCTCCGGGTGTCACGCCTAACGACTATGTGCCCAATGGACTGGCCATCCTCTTCACCAATGGCGAGAACACGCCGGTTCGTCCGGTGGCGACGGCCGAGGCGGATCCCAGTGGAAATTTTCAGTTTGACAATGTCCCGCCGGGTCGGTACAAGATCCATGCGGTGGACGTCCCGCTCAACTATGTCTATGTACAGCAAGAGGTGTCGGTTACGCCGAACACGCCCGTGACCGGTCTGGATATCTTTGTCCCGCGTTTCTACGGCCGCGCGAATGGGCATGTGATGGATACGGCGGGGAATCCGATTTCAGGCGCCAAGGTAAACCTGCGCCTTGAGAGCGGGAGCATCTGGAAGGAAACGACAACGGATACCACTGGCTGGTACAACTTCGACACGCTTGAAGAGGTCGAGATCACGGGGCATCTGGATGTCACACTGCCGCCGGGCTATCACGGCTTGATCGAGCCCATCGACGCGACGCTCCCCGGAAAAGCCTTCAACCTGATGAGCCGGGATATTTTATGGTTCACCATGAACTACCGCGCAGACCTCACGCTTGAAGCCATTCCGGCGGGCGGCGGCGACATCGCCGGCATGGTGTACTACGACCATCTCGAGCCCGCGCTCGGTTGGACCGGCAACGGCGTCTACGAGCCGGATGAAGAAAGGACGATCCATGGCGCCACGGTTGAATTGTATGACGCCACGGGAACGACGCTGCTCGTCACCACGACAACCGGGCAGTTCAGCGAGGCGGACGCCTTGGCGCAGGGATGGATCAAACCTTACACATGTAATGCAGCGTTTAATCCGGCCTACGGCTTCGTGCTGTGTAATCTGGATGAGTTCGGCCGTGTGATAAAAGGCCCGGTGCCAGGTTATTATGAATTTCGCGGGTTGGCCCCCGGTGATTACATGGTGAAGGTGATCCCGCCGGCCGGTTTCTCGGCCTCACCCGCCGGTTCGGACTTGGCGGTCGTTACGGTTGCCGACGGCGCGCGGAATGATCACAATGTCGGGCTCAATACGCTGGCGCCCCTCGCCGGTGAGGTCGAAGGCGGAGTCTTTGACGACATCAACCTCGACGAAGAGCCCTTAAGCCTTCTTTTTCAAGAAAAAGCCGGTGTGCCCGGCGTTCCGGTCGGCATTTACGACCATCTCGGTTACTTCCTGGGCGCAGGCTGGATGGGCAATCCGCTATGCTATGAGGGTTCAACGGTATGCCCGGGTGGTGGGCCGCTGGGGCAGAAACCGGAGGTGGAGGTCCGAACAGCGCCGGGCGTTCATATCTACCGCGGAAATGATCCCACGCTGCCCGGCTATAATCCCTGCTATGCGCCTCTGGATATGAACTATGAATTTGCCCAGGGCGGAAATAAATTTGAGGCCGACTGGTCGCTTCTGCCTCTTTGCTTCACCGACTTAGCCGGCGCTCAGGGAGGCGGAGGAAATATCCAACCCCTCAATGCTCCGGTCATCGGCGGGGGCGTGGCGGTGAATGATGCCGCTCCTTTTGCAATCAACAATTTCGCCAAGCTGATTTTGAGCGATCAATATCCTTGGATGCGCAATAAGTCGGATCGCTTTAAGTCCAGCACGCTTCCGGTGTTGGCGTTCAATAATGCTGCCTCTTTGACGCTGAATGACGGGGGTCCGATAACCATCCCGAACGCCGATCCCGCGCGAGTCGATCTGAGAGTCGTGATGCTCTCGACCACAACCGTTTCACCGGGCAGTATTTTCCATGTCACCGGGAGCAATTTTGGAGATCGCCAGGGTTATTCGACCGCAACACTGAGCGGGCAGAGACTCCTTGTGACGTATTGGAGCGACACCCGGATTGATGTGTTTATTCCCCTCAAGGCCATCAGCGGTTCCATCATCGTGGCGACATCCACCGGGATCTCGAATGCGCTGCCGATCCGTATTGTATATAATTCGATACAGGCCGGCTATATGAATGCACGGTCGGTCTTCGTGGATGCGGGCGCAGCCTCCGGCGGAAACGGCAGTATGAGCAGCCCCTATAAAACCATCACGGAAGCGCTCAATCACCTGCCGGCTTCAACGCCGCGCTATGTCTTTGTAAAACCGGGGACCTATCCTGAAAGGATCCGGATCAAGGAATCCGACGTCAATATCATCGGCGCCGGTCCACAGGAAACAATCATCGACGGCCGACCATCCTACTCGAGCATCAAAGTCGACGGCGGACCCGTCATCTTTATCGGCCGAGGGGGGATGACCGGCAGCGTGCGTAATGTTGCGATCAGCGGCTTCACCATTCGAGGAGGGACGATCAAAGACGAGATCGGGGCCGGAATCTTCGGCGACTACGGCAATCAAATGGTCGATATCAATAACTGCATCATCACACGCAACGGCGGTTACTATGGGGGGGGCATCTGGCTGCATAAGTCCAACCATACGGTATCGATCTGGTCGAATACCATTGCCGAGAACGGGAACACCGGCGGCTATGGCGGCGGGATCAGTGTGAATGACGAGCCCGGATACGGGGTCGCGGACCATGAGCCGGATCACACACTGGACGACAGCAACCCCGGACCTCCTCCCGGTGAATACAATATCTTTAATAATCTCATCTTCCACAATTACTCGCCGGACTATGGCGGTGGAATCAGCCTGTATGAGATCAAAGACAAGCTGAACGTCTTTGGGAATATGCTTCTTGAAAACCGTTCGGATGATCATGGCGGCGGAATGTTCCTCGAGGATACGGGGCCGGCCGATATCAACGGCAACGTCTTCCTTCGCAATTACGCGGGCGATGACGGCGGCGCGATCAGCTTTGAAGATGTGGGAGATTACATCTCCGTCATCGGAATTTACAACAACCTGTTTGCGGAAAACATCGCCGATGACCACGGGGAAAATGTAGCGCGAGGCGGGGCGCTTTCCTTTGACGATACCTTCTATGCGGCGGTCTACAACAATACAATCGTCGGCAACATCGTCGCCGGAAGCTATACTCCGGCCGGCGGCGGCATCGACAGTGAGCGTAACGGCCACGAGTACTTAACCAAGACACCGGGATACAGTGATCCAAAGATCTATAACAACATCATCCAGGGGAATTACCGACTGCAGTACGATCAGCCCAAGCATCGGAATCTGAAAGAAGAGGATAAAGATTACACCTGGGGAATCCATTACCGGTGGACCCCGGATAACCTGCATGTCGACAATCCGGCCAAGCAGGCCGAATATCAGAGCGCGAACAATTCGGAGAGTTTTACCTTCGTCCAGTACAACGATATCACGGGAGGTTATTCAAGCGGTGTGAAAAACATCGATGTGAATCCGCTCTTTGTGAATCCCCCGGGACTGAACTGGCATCTGAGACCGGGGTCCCCTGTGGAGAACAAGGCTCCCTACAGCTCGGCGGCGAAGATAGATTTGGATAGGCTACTGCGCATCCCGGCCCTAATCAATCGATCCTTATGGGTCGAGATGGGAGCATACGATATCCGTTCTCCACAACCGGAGGTCGTTCGTATCCCCACCGGGATTCTGGGGGCGATCAAACTGCCGCCGGTCGGCTCGACAAAGATGCCATAGCAGCGCGATTCAAAAAAACCATACGGAATGCCACGAAGAATCCCCGGCCTTACAACCGGGGATTCTTCGCTTTGGGCTGAGAATGCCCCTATTTTTAATTCGCTCGCCAACCCCGCTCCCTTTACCGTTGGAAGAGTCAAAGGGCCGCGTGTTGACAGCGTCCGGCTCCCGGTATATGCTGTCAACCGAACCGTTATGGACTTCTCTTTTCAACTGGACATCGTCAACGAACTGAAAACCGAAGGGCTGTTTCGGTCTCTGCGGCGCGTCGATCCGGAGCGACCCGGCCGTGTGACGATCGGCGGTCGATCCGTTATTCTTCTCGCCTCGAACGACTACCTGGGGCTGGCCGATCATCCGCGGATCAAAGAAGCCGCCATCGCCGCCGTCCGCCGGTACGGCCTCGGCAGCGGCGCCTCCCGATTGATATCGGGGAATGCCGCTCCTCTTGAAGCCCTGGAGGAACGGATCGCGCGGTTCAAACGCACGGAGGCCTCCCTGGTCTTCAGCACGGGTTACATGGCGAATCTCGGCGTCCTATCCTGCCTCGTTCCTCCCAACGGCCTGCTGATGGCCGACCGTCTGTGCCATGCCAGCCTGATTGACGGCTGCCGCTCCAACGGCTGCCGCTTCCGGGTCTTTGAACACGGGAACCTCGACCCATTGGAACGGGTCTTGACCCGACGACCGGCGCACCGGCCGACCGTCATCGTCACGGACGGGGTATTCAGCATGGACGGCGATATCGCTCCGTTGCCGCGGCTCGTGGAGTTGGCCCGGCGGCACGACGCAACCGTTTTCGTCGATGACGCCCATGCCACGGGCGTGCTGGGGGCCGGAGGACGCGGGACACTGGAACACTTTGGGGAACATTTCGGTTTGCCTCCCGACTCCGTGATCCAAATGGGCACTTTGGGCAAGGCGCTCGGATGTTTCGGCGCTTATGTGGCCGGCAGTCGCGTTCTCATTGATTATCTGATCAACAAGGCAAAGACGTTTATCTACACCACCGCACTGCCCCCGGCCGTCGCGGCCGCAGCGTCGGCCGCGTTCGATCTGATGGAAGAAGAGCCGGAACTCCGAGAACGCCTATGGCGCAATCGAAACCATTACGCGGACGGCCTGAAGACAGTCGGGTTTAATATCCTAAACAGTGAAACGCCGATTATTCCGATCCTGATCGGCGACAGTCAAACGGCCGTGGCTTTTTCCGAACGGCTGCTTGAGGCCGGCGTCTTCGCCCCGGCGATCCGTCCCCCGACGGTCCCTAAAGGAACCAGCCGCATCCGCACGACCGTCACGGCCGCGCATACCCGCGATGATCTGGACTACGCGCTTGAGACGCTCGGCAAGATCGGCCGCTCCATGGGGTTGATCTAACCCATGCAGGACCGACGCGTCATTGCGATCACCGGCGCGACCGGCGGACTGGGTCGGGCCATCGCGTGGCGCTTCGCAAAGGCCGGAAGCCGAATCGTCGTCCATTATCACCGAAATAAAGAAGCCGCCGAAAAACTGACTTCCGCACTGGAAGCGCTCGGTGCGGAAGCGATCCTGTTCGGGGCCGATGTTCGATCGCCGGCCGAGATGAACTCCATGACGGAGGCCACGCTGAACCTTTGGGGTCGGTTGGATGTTCTGGTGGCAAATGCGGCCGTCCGGAGGGACGGCCTGCTCGCTCGAACGACAGAAGAGGCATGGGACGCCGTGCTTGAGACGAACCTGACCGGCGTCCGAAACAGTCTGAAAGCGGTCGGCGACTGTTTAATCCGACAACAGGAAGGACGGGTGATCGCCATCGGTTCCGTCGCCGGCGTTCAGGGCCGGGCCGGACAGGCGAACTATGCCGCCTCCAAAGCCGGTCTGACGGGTCTGATCCGGTCCGTCGCAATGGAATGGGGACCCCATAACATTCAATTGAACGTCGTCTTTCCGGGAATTCAGCCCACCGGAATGACGGCGACGCTCTCGGATAAGCAGCGACGGACGCTTGACCGTCAGAACCTGTTGGGCCACGCACCGCCGATTGACGAGACGGCCGAGTTCGTCTACCGTTTATCAAGGATGACCGGCGTGTCGGGACAGATCTTCAATCTCGACAGCCGCATCATTTAATGCCGGACGCCATGGCGCAAGGATTCTTCATCACCGGAACGGATACGGGCGTCGGCAAGACGGTCGTGTCGGCCGCATTCGCCGCGCTGTTCAAAAAACGCGGCCTGGACGTGGGCGTGATGAAACCGATTCAGACGGGATGCGCATCCCGCGGGAACGATCGGATCGCTTCCGATGCCCGCTTCTTGATGCGGGCCGCCGAGGTCGATGACGCCCTGGACCGGGTCTGCCCTTATCGATTCAAAGACCCTGTGGCGCCGTGGGTGGCCGCCGAGCGCGAAGGCGTCGCAATCGAGCTGGACCGCATCGCCTCCGCCTATGAATTCCTCTCCTCCCGACACCGGATCATGGTAGTCGAGGGCATCGGCGGTCTGCTCACGCCGATCACGCCGACCCTCGCGGCGATGGATCTTGCGCGTCTTCTGAAATTGCCGCTGGTCGTCGTTGCGTCCACCCGTCTTGGAACGTTGAACCACACTCTGCTGACCGTGCGGTGGGCGCATCAAGCCGGCGCGCGGGTGCTGGGCGTCGTCTTCAACCACCCGATACGTTCGGCGCCGAGCCTGGCCGAAAAAACCAATCCCGAAGTCTTCTCACGATTGTCCTCCGTGCCGATCCTGGGAATGCTTCCGTTTACGGCCGGCATGAGTGTGGAACGGGGGCGTTTAGGCCGTGTACGAGGTCTCGGCGACCACCTGAATGAAGGCCTCCACCACCTCGGGATCGAACTGAACCCCTGAATGCCGGCGAAGTTCGTTGACGGCCGTCTCAAAGGGAAGTTTCTTTCGGTAGGGCCGGTTGGTGGTCATGGCATCGAAGGCGTCTAAAACGGCCACGATCCTCGAACCGATCGGAATCTGATCACCCGACAACCCGTCCGGATATCCTCGTCCGTCGTATCGTTCCTGGTGGTGGTAGACGATGGGAACGACCGGGGCCAGAAATTTCACCTCTTTCAGGATCTCGGCCCCTTTGGCCGGATGCGTCTTCATTTCATCGTATTCTTCCGGTGTGAGTTTTCCGGGTTTGGTCAGAATCGTTTCCTTCACGCCGATCTTTCCGATATCATGCAGAGCGGCCGCGTACTTCAGCCAGGTCTTTTCCGCCGGCGGCACCCCGAGTCGCTCCGCAATGGCGATCGCCAGATCCACCAGCCGATCGCCGTGGCCGCCGGTGTAAACGTCCTTGACCTCAATGGCCTGAGCCAAGGCGTTGACGGTATCAAAATAAAATTCTTCCAGTTCCCGGTTCTTTGCCTCAACGACCTCGAACAACTTGGCATTTTCGATGGCAATCGTCGCCTGCCCGCACAGGATTGAGGTCAGCTCCAGATCGCTCTGGTTGTAGGATACGTTGCCGGTTCTTTTGCACAGGATCAAAACGCCAATGATTCGATCTTTGGACACAAAAGGCATCGCCACCAAGGCCGAAAGATCGGCTTCTTCGAGAAGGAACCTCAGTTCATTCGCCAAGGGACTCGGCCTTACCAGGACCAGAGGCGTTTTCCTTTCCAAGACCCATCGGCCGACGGTCTCCTTGATCCGCCGCCAGACACCGCCCGGAAATTCGACGGAGGACACGAACGGGGACTCGACCTGCAACACCCGGGTGCGCTCGTCCACCAACATCACGGCGGCCGTGTCCGATCGGGTTTCTTTTATAACGACCCGCGTGAAGTTCTCCAAAAGGGAATGAAGATTCAGTTCCGAGAGCAAGGTCCGGCCCACCTCAAAAAGCGGCACCAGCAACTTCAGGCGCAGGTTCTCACGGAAAAGGCGGTGCTTTTCGAGGGCGTCCTCGACCGCTTGGAGCAACTCCTGTTGAGAGAACGGCTTGATGACGAACCCCTGCGCGCCTAACTGCAGGGCCTGGACGGCGTTATCCATCGTTCCGTAACCCGTGATAATGACGACCGCAATCTCTTTCTGGATTTCTTTCATCGCCCGAAGCAGTTCAAGTCCGTCCATCCCGGGCATGCTGATATCGGTCAGGAGAAGATCAAACGGTTGCGATCGGGCGATCTCGATGGCCTCTTGGGCGCCGGCGACGGCAACGGTTTGGTAGGATTTGCGTTGAAGGATTTCGGAGCACAACCGCCGGATGTGCTCTTCATCATCGACGATGAGGATGGTTTCATCCGTCATGCTCCCCCCTTTTCTCGACCGGTCCGCTCCGGTCCGAGCCTGAAGGATCGAACATTCGGATGATCAGCGATGAATGGATTTTGAGTCTTCCTGGAGTCGTACCCCGGTATAATAACAGCAATTGTAATTATCAAGATCATTGATGAACGACCGCTCGACACCATCTCGAAAGGCGACGCGCGCGATGCAGATCCCGCCCGACGCCGTGGAGGAACGCTGTTCGACCACCACCCCGACTCCCCACTGCGGGTATCGGAGGTGGATCACCTGATCCCTCAATCTTAAGAAAAGTCTTTGCATGAAACATTCCGGCCGCGCCGTCCGTTTTTTGAGAAGGTCCTTCTGAAAAACGCTCAAAGTATAGGGAACCGATGCTGTTTTGTCAAGGAAAAGCCGCTCGACCGAATCGGATTTTACCGCCTTTACTGGTCAAGATGCATGAAGTATAATGCCGGATCATGGGACAAAAGCCTCCGAAAGATCCTGCCGCCCTCCGACGCATGGAAGAGGACGCGAGACAGTTCATCTGGCATCCCTTTACGCAGATGGCCGAGTGGGAGAAGGAGAGGCCGCTGATCATCGACCGCGGCAAGGGGGTCTATCTTTACGACATTCACGGGAAGCGGTATCTCGACGGCGTCTCATCCGTCTGGGTGAATCTGCACGGGCATCGGAAGGCCGCGTTGGACCGCGCCGTGAAAGACCAGATCAACCGGATCGCCCACTCCACGCTCCTGGGCCTTGCGAATATTCCGGCCGTCCGGCTTGCGAAAAAACTGATCCGGGCGGCCCCGCCGGGACTGGCCAAGGTCTTCTTCTCGGACAACGGCTCGACCGCCATGGAGGCGGCGCTGAAGATCGCCTTTCAGTACTGGCGCCATCGCGGGAAATCCAGAAAAACAAAATTTGTATCGCTGGTGAACGCCTATCACGGGGACACGATCGGCTCGGTCAGCCTGGGCGGCATCGAACTGTTTCATGATTGTTACGCTCCGCTTCGCTTTCCGACCCACAAAGTCGGAGCGCCTTATTGTTACCGTTGCTTTTTAAACAAAACCTACCCGGAATGCCGCCTGGCCTGCGCCGAGGAGGTCGAAAAGGTTTTAACCCGGCATCATGATGGGATTGCCGCGGTCGTGGTGGAACCGATGATTCAGGGCGCGGCCGGAATGCTGACCTGGCCGTCGGGCTATTTAAGACGGATCCGGGACCTCGCCTCACGCTACGGCGTTCTGTTGATCGCCGACGAGGTCTTTACCGGTTTCGGCCGGACCGGGACGATGTTTGCCTGTGAGCATGAAGGGGTGTCGCCGGACTTAATGGCGGTGGCGAAGGGTCTGACCGGCGGGTATCTTCCACTGGCCGCGACCTTAGCGACGCAGGAGATTTATGAGGCCTTCTTAGGCGAATACCGGGAATTTAAGACCTTCTTCCACGGCCACAGTTATACCGGAAATCAACTCGGCTGCGCCGCGGCCCTGGCCAATCTTGAGATCTTTGAGAAGGAAAATGTGCTGGAAAAACTCCGACCGAAGATCGAGGCCATGATCCGATTCTTAAAACCGCTGAAGGATTATTCTCATGTCGGTGAAATTCGCCAGATCGGCCTGATCGCGGCCGTCGAGCTGGTGAGGGACCGGGTTACAAAAGAACCGTATCCGTTGGAAGCGCGGATGGGCTATCGGGCGGCTCGAGAGGCTTTAAAGCGCGGGATGATCATCCGGCCGCTCGGAAACGTCGTCCCGCTGATCCCGCCGTTGTCCGTTACGATCCCCCAACTGAAAAAGATGGCCTCGATCCTGGGCGAATCCATCCGGGCTGTGACGGAAGTGTAAGGGCGCAGCATGCTGCGCCCCTACGAGTTCTTTTTCCCAAATAATTTGCACCGCCAGCAGACGATCGTGATCCGCATGGATTGGATTTCATCCGGAACCATCAGGAAATACCCCTTCCAGAGTTTCCGGCCGCATTGGTCGCAACGACTGAATTTAACATAAAGGTCATCCGATCGTTCCGTTCCATTCACAGGCCTCTACCTCCTGCTTAAACGTTTCACCCAAACTCGAACCCTATTGTTGATCCGACTTCTTTGCCTGCTCGACCAGGGATAAAATCCGATCGGCCAACGGGATGGGATCAAGTCCAAGCATCCGCGCGTATTGGAGGACATAACTGCGAAGGTAAACCGGTGGCGGGAGGGAACCGTACTTGTTTTTTTCCAAGAACTCCAAATACGTGATATTGATTCTTGTCTTATTCGCAATCTCCTGAAGCGGAATTCCCCGGCTTTCCCGGATCCGTCGGAGTTCGCTTCCGGTAAGCGACTCGATCACGATCGGCACAGGCTCGGACTTCGGAGGCTTTTCTCCCGAAGAATCGGGCCGATCGACGCCCCTCGTTGTTTGCATCGCTGCGGACCCTGACGGGGGCAGCGTTTCCTGAATGTCTAATTTCATGATTTCCCGGTCGTACTGTTTCCTTCGATTTTCATCCGAAAGCGTTTCGTAAGCTAGGTGGATTTTCCGGACGATCTCCTTCCGTTCTTCCAGATCGAACAACGAATAGGCCGCCAACGAGGCGTCCCCGTAGGTTTTTTTTGCCAACTCGTATGCCTGCTCAATCTGTTCGCGCGTCGCCGTCGCCGGGATCTCGAAGATCTCGTAGAAGTTTTGCTCGCGGGGAGGCTTCATCGCCGAAGGGCCGTGCCAACGAGATAGTCGATCGTCAGTTGTTCGTGATCCGCAAGATGGGCAGCGACTTTTTCAATGCCGCGGGCCGCGTTGGACGCCGGGTACTCGGTCAGCAACGGTCGTCGGCGTTTCGTGGCCTGCCAGACATGGTCGTCGTGTTCCACGTAACCCACGTATTCCACGGTGATCCCGAAATATTTGGCGCAGGAGCTCCGCATCGAAAAACCGAGCGTGATGTCGTCCTTGGATCGGACTTGATTGACCACCAACTTCGGCCGGAGACTGTACATCTCCTTTTTCAATTGCTCCCCGACCCCCGGATCCATCCGCGCCACCTGTTCGATCAGATCGTACGGCGTCTTGATCCCGAATTCGTTTTTCTGATCCATCGCCAACGCGATCATCTCCTTCACGGCGTCCTCCTTGGCCACCTTCCGGAACCGACGGTAGAAAACGCTCTTAATAAAGCGATAGACGTTTTCGATCGAGGTCGGCTCGGGCAGAACCGCGAGGATCCCCTGATCCGCGATGAGGAAGAAGTCCAGGATATTGAAGGATGTGCCGGCCCCCAGGTCCAGGATGATGTATTCGATGTCCAGTCCCTGAATCTGCCGGAGGAGGCGCTCTTTCTGCGCGTGCTTGGGGTTGGCCACCTCCAGGATATCCTGCGCGCCGCTGATGAGGCCGACATTGGGAATCCCGGTCGGGACGATGGCCTGCTCGATCCGCTTGATGCGGCCTTTGAGAAGATCGGACAGCGTCGCTTCCGGGTAATCGATACCGAGGCAGGTGTGGAGATTGGCGCAGCCGAGGTCGGCATCGATCAAAAGGACACGTTTCCCTCGATGGGAAAGCGCGATCCCCAAGTTGGCGGACAGGAAGCTTTTGCCCGTGCCGCCCTTGCCGCCGCCGACGGCCCAGATCTCGTTTCGGGATGGATTCGCCGGATCCCCAAGCCGCATATTTAGAGTGATGATTGGCTCCCTTGCATCACGTATACTTGTACAGGAATCGGCGTGATTTATCAAGTATTTTCTTGTCGCCGGACTATGATATAATTTCAGGGTGCGATTTGACCGGCTTATATACTTCTCAGCCCTCCTGCTGGCCGTCCTGCTGATCCTGGGAATGCTTCGCGCCGAATTTTCCACGGCCGGGCCGTCTTCTCTGATCGTCGATCCGGCCGGCGGCGGGCTCGGCGCGAACGGCCTGCCGGTCGGGTGGGATCTCAAGCAATGGTTCGGCGGCGGCCGCGACATACGGATCGAAAACAACGACGGCAAACCCGTCCTCCACCTGATCTCCAAACAAAACAGTTTCGGTCTCTACAAGAAACTGGATTTCGACATTCACGACTACCCTTACCTGACCTGGCGATGGAGGGCGACGGTCCTTCCGAACGGCGGGGATGTGCGGAACAAGACAACGGACGATCAGGCGGCGCAGGTTTATGTGCTCTTCCCGAGATTTCCGTCGGCCGTGAACACACGTCTGGTCGGGTACATCTGGGAGAACCTCACCCCCAAGAATCTCCATGTCACCAGCACGAAATCCTCGAACACGCGATACATCGTCCTCCGCGATGGAACCGATCCGCTGGGTTCATGGGTCCAAGAGAGGCGAAATGTTCTTGAGGACTACCGTGAACTGTTCGGCGAGGAGCCCCCGCAGGTCGGCGGCGTGACGCTCATGATTGATTCGGACGATACGCAATCAACGGCCGAGAGCTATTTCGATATTCTTCGTTTTCAAAAAGAGTAGATACCCAGCGAGCAAGGCGAAAAATTTAATTGCATTATCGATTGTTCTAAGATTATAATAACGCAATTTTTATCTTTGAAAATCCCGAGGACCGAATGACCAACCGGCAACTCCGAAAACTAATGCGAAGCGCCTCCGCCACCCACCTGACGCGGCTGGGCAACAAGCTCCGACGATTCTTCCTCTGCGCCGTCAAACCCGACTATGTCGAACAGATGATCCAGCACCGGGCCGGGGAATGCGTTCAATGCGGCAAATGCTGCAAGCTGGTCTTCAAATGCCCGTTCCTCGGCGGCACGGATGAGAACCCGCGATGCATGGTTTATGAAGGCCGCCCAAAACCCTGCGTCGCCTTTCCGATCGACGAACGCGATTTGGCCGACGTGAATTTCCAATGCGGCTATTTCTTCACGGATCAAAAGGCTCCGGCCAGCGACCTTGTCCAGATCCCTCTCCCCGCCTTCAGCCGTTCGTCCCAAGCGGCTCAGAAACTGGCCACCGATATTTAATCTCGAATACAGCCTACGACGCGATCTCGGCTAATGTAGCTTTTGTGGCCCCGGCCTTCTGCATTTCCTCTTCGGCCTGTTCGCCGTCGTTCGGTTTCACGTTCACTCCCCGCGACGCATCCGCAAGGTAGACCGCTTTGAGGCCGGCCTTCACGGCGTCCAGCACGGTGCTCTTGACGCAGTAGTCCGTGGCCAAACCGCCCACGAAAACCGTCTCGATTTTCCGCGACCTCAACCATTCGCTCAAGGTCGTATGCTGAAATCCGGAGTAGGCTTCGACCCTGGGATCCGTTCCCTTTGAAATGATCGTCACCTCTTTGGGAAGTTTCAGGCCAGCGCGAAACTCCGCGCCCGGCGTATTCTGAATGCAGTGGGGCGGCCAGATGCCGCCGAAAGGTTTGAACGAGCCGTGGTTCGTCGGATGCCAATCCCGCGTCGCAATGACCGGCGCGCGCTTGGCTTGGAACAGCCGGATATAGTCGTTCAGCACGGGTACGACCCGATCCCCTTCCGGAACGGCCAGCGCCCCGCCCGGACAGAAATCGTTCTGGACATCCACCACCAGAAGCGCGGTCTTGGATGAAATCGGAAGCGGGGCTTTTCGATCGCCCGTCATGTCGGCATGTCCTGCTTCACACCATTTAGGGAGCCGGAAGCAGCCGGTGCGGCTCGACCTCGCTCAGCGTCGCCGTAATCGAACCGATCACGATCCGACCGGTCATCATGACCGGAATCCGGCGCTCATCATCCGTCAGCCAGAGGTAGAGATCCCCTTTATCCCACAAGATCCCCTCAAAAAGGACGATCGCCTTGACCTTCACGGTTCGAATCGTCCCGATCACTGTCTTAAGCATTTCACGATCCAGAATCTGTATCTCTAATTTCCAGTTTTTTTTACTCTCATGAACATCGATAAAGACGGAGCGGCCGCTCTCCAATTGCGGAATCGCCCGGAAGTAATACAGACTTGAGAGGATATCCTGCGCCTGCGGCGGGATCTCGAATTTAGACGTCCTGCCCTTAGCGGTCATCACAGCCGTATGTTCGTCCTGATCGAAGTGAACCTCCTTGTGCCGTTGGCTTAGGCCGTGCCTCTGATCGATGGTAATCCGATAAGGGTACAGTCCGTTTGCATCGATGACGGACTCGATCCGATCCTGGACGGGAAAGAAATACGAGATCAACCGATTGGACATGGCGGTCGAACGGACGCGCAGAACGTCGCGGCCGTTCAGCGGCTCTCCGGATTCGGATTCAAGAATGCCCCGGCCCACCTTAACACCGGCCCAACTAATATCGTAGATCAGGTGTTCTCCGAACCGAAAGGAAAGCGCCGCGGTTTGCGGCGTCGACGTGGACAACGAGGCCGCAACGAGCGGCGAACCGAGCATGACGAACCCAAGGACCCAGGTTGTTCTCACCGCAGATGACCGCAACCGGGAGGGGACAGACCTAAAATCTATCCCCATCCAGTCCAACAGCCGGACTTCTTCAGCAGCCTTAATAGGCATTCCTATTAATGAGACCTTTCCAGAGCGTCAGCCACATGATCTTCAGATCGAACCCGAGAGACCACTTCTCGATATACTCAAGATCACATTTGATCCGCTCCTCCAGCGACGTGTTTCCGCGCCAACCGTTCACCTGGGCCCAGCCGGTGATGCCGGCCTTGATCTTATGCCGCAACATATACCGGGGAATCATCGCCCTGAATTTTTCCACAAACTCCGGACGCTCCGGCCTCGGTCCGACGATGCTCATCTCCCCCTTCAGGACGTTGAAAAACTGCGGCAGCTCATCCAGGCTGGTCCGGCGGAGTCGGTTCCCCAACGAGGTTCGTCGCGGGTCGTCCGCCTGGGCCCAGACCGCGCCGGACTCCTTCTCCGCATCCGCACGCATCGAGCGGAATTTCAGCATCTCAAAGAGCCGACCGTCATACCCCATCCGTTTCTGACGGTACAAAACCGGGCCGGGCGAGGTCAGCTTGATCAGAACCGCGATGACCGACAGCAAAGGCGATGTCAGGATCAGGACGGTCAATGAAAAGAGAATGTCGGTCGCCCGTTTTAAGATCCGGTTCCAACCGTACAAGGGCGTCGCTTGAAGGGTGACGATCGGCAGACCGTCGAAGAGTTCGGCCTGCCCCCGAACCGTCATGAACTGGAGAAGATCCGGGACAATCCGGACATCCGTCGTCTGGCCTTGGAGAAAGCGGAAGATCTTTTCGGCGTTGGCGTATGCATCATGGGGAAGGGCAAGAAAGACCTGGTCGACCGGGCGGGCCTCAAGGATTTTGGGCAGCTCATCGTAGGTGCCGAGGACTTCGATCCCGCGTAATTCGCGACCAACCTTGGCCTCTTTTCTCGTCAGATAGCCGATCACCTTGATCCCCAGCTCGCGATGACGATGGAGCCGGGCCGCCAGTTCCTGGCCCAGCGGGCCGGCGCCCACGATCAGGGCATACCGCAGGTTGTATCCTTTTCGCCTGAAAAATCGGACCAGCTCGCGGAAACCCCAGCGGCTCATCGTGATGAGCAAGATGCTGAAGCCCCAAAAGAAGATAAAGACCATCCGGGAATATTCAAACTGTCTTAAGAAAAAGCTCAAGGCCACGATAAGAAGCGTCGCCAGGCTGCAGGCCTTCGTGATGTCCCAGATCTCTGAAAGATGGGATGCGATGCGACGGGGGCGATAAAGATCGAACGCCTTAAAGACGATTCCCCAGACGACCAGGATGGCCGGCAGGAGAATGAGGTAAGGCTCAATGAAGGGCACACCTTTCGTCACCGGGACCAGATCCGTGTAGAACCGAAGGGCATAGGCCGAAAGCCATGCCGCGGAGATCAGAACAAGATCCAGGATAAAAAGCAGGGACTTGAAGAATTCACTATACTTCTTGAGCATGCCGCTTCTCTTGAAACTCCTGATATTTTATTTCGATACAGTTCCGAATCTCCTCTTTAAATCGGGGCCGGTCAAACCGTCTTGCCTGCTCCCGGATTTGGACCGGATCAAATCGGTCGCGATGGGATTCAAAATCGCGCACCGTTTCGATCAAGGATTCCGGAGTCTGTTCATAGAAGAACAGTCCTGTCGGAGGGTTTCCCTTGGACTCCCGCAACGGAACGACGGTCTCCACGACCCCGCCCTTCCCATAAGCAATGACTGGTTTCCCGCTGGCCATGGCCTCCAACGGAACGATCCCGAAATCCTCCTCTCCCGGAAAAATCACGGCGCGGCTTGCGGCATAGAGTTCATGAATTTCCGAATCGGATTTCCAACCTAAAAACTCCACGGTCGGTCCGGCCATCGCCTTAAGCCGTTTTTCATCCTGGCCCGTTCCGACGATCTTCAGCGGGAGCTTTAATCGGTTGAAGGCCTCGACGGCCAGATCCACCCGTTTGTAAGGAGCAAAGGCCGTCACCATGAGATAAAATCCGTCCACTCGCGCCGAAAGAGAAAAGGCCTGAAAATCCACGGGCGGATAGATCACCTCGGCCGACCGGCCGTAGGTTCTCCGAATCCGATCCGCCACGTGGAGGGAGATCGCGATGATGGCATGAATATCGCGATTGGAGGTTATATCCCACCGTTGAAGCCCGTGCCGAATGAGTTGCATGATCCGCCGGACCGGCCAGGCGGAGCGGCCGCCGCCGAAATAGGCCTCGTACTGATCCCAAATATAACGCATGGGTGTATAGATATAAGCGATATGGCATGCGCCGCGAGGAACCCGAACGCCCTTCGCCACGCAGTGGCTTGAGCTTAAGATCAAATCATATCCGGAAAGATCAAAGGATTCAATCGCCCGTGGAAACAACGGAAGATAATACCGGTAGGCGCTTTGATGAAAGGGAAGGCGCTGGATGAAGCTGGTTCGGATGGGATGCTTCTCGATCAAAGGCGAAACGCTCCCCGGAACATGCACCAGCGTATAAAGGTCCGCCTGAGGGAACAACTCGCAAAAAACATCGAGACACCGCTCCCCTCCCCGCGTCCCCGTCAACCAGTCATGAACTAATGCGACCTTCATAATTATTGTACCGCGGAATATTCTTGTCGGATCTGAGCAAGACGGTTAAGGCAAAGCCCGGTGACATATGAAACGAACAGCATCACGGTGGGCGCCGCAAAATAATGCTCCGTGAACGCCAGCAGAAAAAGCGTGAACACGCTCATAAAACCCACGGCAAAGGTCACCCGGTCGTCATGGTCCGCGGCGACCCGAATCCCTTCATAGAGGTCAGCCAATATCTTAAGCCAGAACCCAACGATGATCAAGGTGCCGACCAGTCCGATTTCGGCCAGGAAATGCAGATACGAATTATGCGCATTGCAATCCGTCGAGACGGGCTCGCCCGACGTGGCCAAATACACCCAATGCTTTTTTCCGCTAAAACCGACCTGGGACAAGATGCTGTCGTCAAAACGGCCGAAGCCGATTCCTATAATCGGGCTTTCTTTAAACAACTCGATCGCATATTCCGTCAACAGTTTTCGGTACTTGGCCGTATTATTTCGATCTAACGGATAACGGGGATCACAAAGGATTCTTAACGTCTCCAATTGGTTTGTTATCGGCGGCGAGATCAACGAGGCCACCCTGTAGGCATTCGTTTGATCCGACCGGTAGAACTGATCATTGAAAAGGGCCTTGACGCGATCCAAGGAATGGGTAATGGGCGTCATGACGGCAGAGGTTATCAGCAACGCTGCGATCGGAAGAAGGATCTTTTTTTTAAACTTCAATTTCGCGCAAGCAAAGAGAAAACAGGCCGCCAAAAAGAACGCCATCAAACTGCCTCGACTAAGGGTAAGCATCAAGGCCGTATAAAAAACCAATGCATAAATGAGATATCGAAATCTGACACGAGATTCTTCCACGAAAACTGTAAAGACCAGCGCTGCAATTCCCAGCAACGCCGTGATGCTTCCCGTGGCATTGTGCGTACGGTTCAGCCCCACGAACATTAATCCAATACCGTCATCTTTGAGCAGAAAGGTCGAACGGCCCGCAAAGAATTCAAGGAGTCCTAATAAACAGATAACGGCCGACATTAGAAACGTCATGAAAAAAAAGACACGAGCCAGCGTAACCGTATTCACCCTTAAAAACAGTAGCGCAAGAAGCGGGACGAAACAGAAGAAAATGCTGCCGTTGTATCTTATAAAAGCATAAGAAAACAATTTTGAAATATCCTGACCGCTCATGAGATAGCTGAGCAATAAGACACAAAATATCAGCAAGACCCATCCGATCGTTTGTCGAATCCGCCTACTAAGAACAGGGTGGCGAATCAGATGATAAAGCGAAACAGCAACTAACAGGAAGGTTGCAGCAACGGCCAGGAAAGGCCTCGTATTAACGTAGAGAAAGACCCCCGGCAACGATAACAGGACCAATGGCAAAGATGCTCGTATCTCAGCCATGTTCGGTCACTCTCTGCGTTCCGCAATCACGACAAGGTCCCCTTTAAACATAAAACCCATAAACCACATCTTTAGAAAGAGCTTTGCTATCTTGACCAGCATGTTACGACTCGGCTCCGGGTCTTCCGTTATTTTGATTACACGGAACCCCGCCCTCTCCAGGAGTACAACGAGAAGTTTTTGTGGATACGGTCGGATGTGGGTTAGGTCTAACCAGAAGCGTTCCATCGTACGCAGATCGGCCGCGTTGGGTGTAACCATGATGAATTTCGCTCCGGACTTCATGACTCTTCGGCATTGTTCTATGAAGTCTAATGCATGAGTGGGTTCCAGATGCTCGATGACATGGGAGCAGATCATTCCTCCGAGGGAACGATCTTGAAGCGCCGACAAATGTCCAAGGGCATCTCCCTGGACCGCATCCAGGCCTCTATCGCGGCATATTTTGATCGATTCGCGCGAAAGATCGATTCCGTACGCTTTGACATCCGCCTGCTTAAGGAGCTCCAAGAGGATTCCTCTCCCACAACCGACATCGAGAACCGGCCCGGAACTGTTCTGAAAATACTTGACATACTTCTTCTGCACCGATCGGATGTGGGATTCATCCCCCCAAGTATATAGAAGGTCTAAATCGAGATTTTCACTGTTGCATTTCAACGGCACGGACATTTTTCAGCCCTATTATGATATAGCCGGATTGTAAGATTGTATTGACGCCCTCGGTCAGAACCACCGACCATGCAGCGCCTATTATGCCATAGCGCGGAATGAGAAGTAAATTAAGCGATACGTTTATAGCCAGGTTCAACAGGGCCGTCACGGTGATAATCCTGTATAAACCCTTTGAGTTGATTATGGCGGTGAGTTGGGCATTGACCGCTTTAAACATCATCGCCCAACCGAGCAGACGCAACGCTTCGGACGAATGGGTATACGCCTTAGAAATTAAACCCATGATGTCTTGAGAGAAAAGCGACAAGAGGGACGCGATACAGAACGTGATGACGACTGTGGGCCCGATCACTCTGAGAGCCGTGGTTCGTATTCTTGCACGGGGACCGTCCCAAGCCCCTGAAAGCGAGGCGTAGAGCGAGATAGACAGCGAGGTGAAAACCAGCATAAACGGCTCGGTAACGCGAAAAGCAGCGGCGTATTCGCCGATGGCCGTCTCCCCCTTGAACCAGCCCAGCATGAGCTGATCGAGCCTCATATAGGTGACGACCATGATATTGGAAAACGCCACCGGGAATCCCTCTCTTAGAAGATGCCGTATGATTTGAGGATCAAATGAAAAGGTCAGACTGGAACTTCTTTTATATACCTTGTATATCAGATATAAATTTGCCAACTCGCTCAGCGGCATGATGACACAAAGCGTTGCGAGCGACCAATTCATCGACAGGCCCAAGAGCGTCAGGAAGACATACGCCGCGGCGCACATCGCATTGCTTCCTACGATTTCGGCCATCCGGAGTTTGGCCTGGTAATAACTCACAAAGGCATTGATGAAAAGGGTGGTGTAGATTGTGGCGGACAGGATGAAAAGGAGATTTAGGGCGTCGATTCGGCCGTAAAAGATCCGGAAAAGGAAAACGGTGGCAAGATAGCCCGCGGTTGCGGTTGTCAGTTTTAGAATCAGGCTGTTCCCGAGAAGTTTTTCGGCGGACAGTCGGTTGATCGAAAACTGCCGGATGAGAACCGTGTCGATCCCCAAATCGGCTGCGAACCTGAACAGTTCAACAACTGAAAGGGCCAGCGACAGCCGTCCGAAATCGGCGGGTCCGAACTTCCGCGCGATCAGAAGCAGTAGGATAATCCGGGCAACGCCAAAAAGTCCTCTTATCAAGATTGTGGAGCTGGTATTTTTTATGATCGGCAGAAGACGATCCGATGGGTTCCGCATGATATCGCCATGGGTTATTTTCGACCATTGAGAACACGGGAATAGACATCCATCGTTTGTTTCGCACAGGCTTTCCACGTAAACTGCCGGGATCTTTCCAATCCGAGTTTACTCAACAGGGACCGATGAGAAAGATCCTCGATGACACGCTCGATCTCATCCTTAAGTCTTTTAACATCATGGGGATCCACCATGATCCCCGCCTCCCCTACGACCTCCGGGAGAGAAGAGACATTCGAGGTGATCACGGGTGTCCCACAGGCCATTGCTTCCAATGGAGGGAGGCCGAACCCTTCATACAGTGACGGGTAGACAAATACAGTCGCACCGTTGTAAAGCGCAGGGAGATGTTCTTGGGGAACATAGCCGGTCAGAACCGTTGTTGAAGCAATGTCGAGATTCCTTATCTCTTGTTCAAGTCTATCCATCAGCCAACCCCTCCCACCGGCCAAAACCAGAGTGCGTTCTTTTTGTATCCTCTTCGGCAAAAGCGCGTACGCCTGCAGGAGCGAGTTGATATTTTTCCTTGGTTCCAGTGTGCCGACATAAAGGATATAAGACCCATAAGTCAGACCGTAATGAGACAGGATGCCACTCGCGGCTTCAACGGGTATATTTCTGAAATCATTATCCACGCCGAGATGCGTGACAGTGATTTTCTCGGGATTGATGTCAAGGTGTTCGACCATCTGGACCTTGGTCGCTTCCGAAATCGTGATAAAGTGAGCGGCCCAGGGCAGCCTTTTATAAAAGTATCGCTCGAAATATTTTCTTCTGTTCTTCGGATGGGTTTCCGGCCAAAGGTGCAGTGAAAGATCAAAAACGGTCACAACAATCGGGCCGTGAAACGGCATGGGGATATAGTTTGTCTCATGGTATAAATCAATTTTTTGAGAGAGCAATCCAAATTTAAACGCCACCTCTTTAATAATTTGAAAAGCCTGATACGAGTTAACAAACTTTTTTGCAATTTTTCTCAGACTCACGTACGGCTCATCGGCCTTAACCTTCATCCTCCTTCCAAAGAACATTCCATAAAAGTACACTATCTGCAACTCAGTGGAGATCCGTGCATAAGATCTTGAAAGCTGACAGATATAATTGCCCACGCCGCTATGCGGTGCAAGTAAAGGTATTCCATTCATTAGTACGCGCATGGGATAGAGGCTAACAAAAACCGCTTGGAAATGCAAGGAAACCGGAAAGAGGGTGTCAAGCCAAAATAGAAATGTCCGGTTCCTACCAATTTAGAAATGTCCGGTTTTTAAGAAACGAGAACCGGTGGTGTCCGCGCTCTCCAACGCTTGATGGGACGGCACCAGGGGTGATCGGGTGCCGGCTTTGTTCTTTG
>JACQCA010000042.1 GCA_016201865.1 Nitrospirota bacterium | reverse complement strand
TCGGCGTCGTTGAACTTGACGCCGGGCCGCTCGGACCGGTCGTCGATCAAGACCTCCAGCCCCAGATTGGACAGCGTCCCGTAGATCAGCTCGGAGGTAATCATCACGCGCTCCGACTGGTCGTTGACCGGGATGACATGGACCTGATACGGGGCCAGCGGCAGCGGCCAGAGGATTCCCTTGGCGTCATGGTTCTGCTCGATCGCGGCCGCGGCCGTCCGGCTGATCCCAATCCCGTAGCATCCCATGACGCTGCAGGCCTCGCGGCCGTGCTGGTCCAGAAAGACGGCCTTCATCGCCTCACTGTATTTTGTGCCCAGCATGAAGATATGGCCCACCTCGATCCCGTGATGGATCGTCATCCGGCCCCGACAGGACGGGCAGGTATTCCCGGAGACCTTTTCCACGTTCGCCGCATAGTCGCACGAGCCGCACACCACGAGGCGGTCCTCGCCCGTCTCGGCCAGCACCATGAACTCCTGGGAATAGGCCCCGCCGATCACGCCGCTCTCGGCCTCAACCGGACGGAACCGCAGCCCGCATCGCTCGAAGATCCGGTGATAGGCCTTGCACATCTTATCATAGCTGGCCTTGGCGCCTTCCTCGTCGCGGTCGAAGCTGTAGGCATCTTTCATGAGGAACTCCCGACCGCGCATCAGGCCGAAGCGGGGCCGGATCTCATCCCGGAACTTCGTCTGGATCTGATAGAGGATCTGAGGCAGGTGACGGTAGGATTTGACGTCTCCCCGGACGAGGTCCGTGACGATCTCCTCATGCGTGGGGCCCAGGCAGAACTCCCGCTCGCTCCGGTCCTTGAACCGCAACAGTTCCTTGCCGTACTCGCCCCACCGCCCGGTCTCATTCCACAATTCGGCCGGTTGGACCATCGGCATCAGCAGTTCCTGCGCCCCGGCCCGATTCATCTCCTCGCGGACGATCTGCTCGACCTTGCGGATCACGCGCAGGCCCAGGGGGAGGTACGTATAGATACCGGCCGCCACTTTCCGGATCATCCCGGCGCGGATCATCAGCCTGTGGCTCACGACCTCGGCCTCGCCCGGCTCCTCGCGCAATGTGGGAATCAATAATTTTGAATAGCGCATCGAATACCCCGTAGGGGCGGTTCGCGAACCGCCCCTACTTTTCCTTTTCCCGCTCTTTCGCCATCGCCTCGACCTCGGCCACAAGGACATCCGCCATTTCGGACTCCTTGACCTTGCCGACGATCTTCCCGCGCTTGAACAGCAGCCCGCCTTCTTTGCCGCCCGCGATCCCGATGTCGGCCTCCATTCCCTCGCCGATCCCGTTCACCGCGCAGCCGAGGATCGAGACATTCAGCGGCGTCTTGATGTGGGAGAGCCGCCGCTCAAGCTCGGCCATGAGCTTGAACATCTCAAATTCGAGCCGTCCGCAGGTGGGGCAGGCGATGAAATTAATACCGCGGTGACGAAGCTCAAGCGCTTTGAGGATCTCAAAACCGGCCTTGACTTCCTCAACCGGATCGGCCGCGAGCGAGATCCGGATCGTATCCCCGATTCCTTCGGAAAGCAGAATCCCCATCCCAACGGCCGACTTGATGCTTCCGGCAAAGGCCGTCCCGGCCTCGGTAATCCCGAGATGAAGCGGATAATCCGTCTTATTCGAGATCAACCGGTAGGCCTCGATGCAGAGCCCGACGTGCGAGGCCTTGAGGGACAGCTTCATCTCGCGGAAGTCCATCTCCTCCAGCATCCCGATCGCGCGCAGCGCCGATTCGACCATCGCCTCCGGCGTGGGATAGCCGTATTTTTTTAAAAGGTCCTCCTCCAGCGAACCGGCATTCACGCCGATCCGGATCGGAATTCCGCGGTCTTTGCAGGCCGAGACGACCTGCGCGACGCGATCCCGTCCGCCGATATTACCGGGATTGATCCGTATGCAGTCCACATACGGCGCCGACCGCAGGGCGAGACGGTAATTGTAATGGATATCGGCGATGAGGGGAATGGAAATCCCGGCCTTGATTGGTTTCAAGGCCTCGGCGGCCTCTTCATCCACCACCGCCACACGGACGACTTCGCAACCGGCAAGCTCCAACCGTTTGATCTGCTCAATCGTCGCCGCCACATCCCGCGTATCGGTCGTGGTCATGGACTGGACCGCGATCGGGGCGTCGCCCCCGATCGCAACGCCGCCGACCGTAATCCGTCTCGTTTTCCTTCGTTCGATCTTCACGGCGATCAACCCGGCTTGAAGAACACACGCACGATATCGTTATAGAACGCCAGGCCCATCAGTAGAAGCAACAACGCGAGGCCGATCTGCTGAGCGATTTCCCGTTTGCGAACGCTCAAGGGACGACCGAGGCCGGCCTCGATCAGGAAAAACAAGAGGTGGCCGCCGTCCAGCACAGGGATCGGAAGAATATTCATCACGCCCAGCGTGATGCTCAAAATCGCGATTAAAAAGACCAGACCGCCGAGGCCTTGGGATGCGGCCTGACCCGACATCTGTCCGATCAGGATCGGTCCGCCGATATTGTCCACCGACAGCTTCCCTTGAACCAGACGGACGAGCCCCTCCACCGTCAGGTAGGTCCATTGCCAGGTGGCCTGTCCCCCTTTGTAGATCGCTTCGATCGGGTTCGCGGCCTCGATTCGAACGCCGCGGGGGCTTTTTCCGATCCCGATCTGACCCACCTCGATCGTTTTCCCTTCCTCCGTCTCGACGGTCTTTGGGGTCGGCGTTACACTCAATGTGAGCTTCTGTCGGCCTCGTTCCACGACCACCGTCAAGGTCTTGCCGGCGCTGGCATGGATGGTCTCGCTCATCTGCGTCCAAGTCGAGATCGCATGCTCGTTGATCGAGACGATCCGGTCCCCCGGTTGGATTCCCGCCGCCTCGGCCGGCGAGTTTTCAACCACGTTCTCGACCACCGGCATCAGGCTTTGAAAATCCGGCACGTACATCGGCATGCCGATCGAAAGCGAACCGGCAAAGATCAAGTAGGCCAGCAGCATGTTGAAGACCGGCCCGGCCGCCACGATCACGATCCGCTTCCAGACGGGCGCGTGGGCGAAGGAACGGGCCTGATCTTCGGGTGAGAGCGTCGGCGCGTCCTCTCCCTTTTCGGGTTCTTCACCGAAGAGTTTTACGTATCCGCCCAGCGGAAGCGCCGAGACAAGATATTCGGTCTCGCCCACGGTCCGGCCGAAGATGCGGGGACCAAAACCCAGCGAGAACTTGAGGACCTTGACGCCAAGACGACGGGCTGCCAGGAAATGTCCCAATTCATGAAAGAAGATCAGCACACTAAGGACGAGCAGAAAATAAAATAGGTTGTATAGAAAATGCAGGATGGATTCCATTGTTTTATTAATGACTCCTTATTACGGAATGGGGACAGATTTTAAATCTGTCCCCGTCCGGTTATTGGATCATTTTCAACGCCCGCTCACGGCCCCACCGGTCGGCCTCCAAGACATCGTCCAGTCCCGGCGCCGCCTGAGGAATATGGCCGTCCATCGTCTCCCGAATGACGCGCGCGATCGCCAAGAAACCGATCCGGCCTTCCAAATAGGCCCGAACCGCCGCTTCATTCGCGGCGTTCAAGACCGCCGGCATCGTTCCGCCGGTTTTGACCGCCTCGTAGGCGTATCCGAGGCAAGGGAATTTTTTTAAATCCGGCGCTTCAAAGGTCAGCATCTTGACCTTCGTCAGATCCAATGAGGGCAGCGCAAGCGGCAACCGTTCCGGGTAGTTCAGCGCGTAGGCCAGCGGCCCGCGCATATCCGGAATGCCCATCTGTGCGATCACCGAGCCGTCCCGATATTCGACCATCGAATGGACGATGCTCTGCCGATGAATCACGACGTCGATCCGGTCCGGCGCGATGTCGAAGAGCCAGCGGGCCTCGATCACCTCCAGGCCCTTGTTCATGAGCGTCGCCGAATCGATCGTGATTTTGTTTCCCATGCGCCAGGTGGGATGCTTGAGCGCCTGGGCCGGCTTGATCGTCCGTCGTTTCGAAAGCGGCAGGTCGAGAAGCGGGCCTCCGGAAGCCGTCAGGATCAGCCGACGCACGTCCGTCCGACGCTGACCGGCCATCGACTGAAAGATCGCGCTGTGCTCGCTGTCCACCGGCAGGATCGCGACGCCCTGCCGTCGGGCCTCCTCGCAAACAATCGGTCCGGCCATGACCAGCGACTCTTTGTTGGCCAACGCAATCGGCTTTCTCGCACGGATCGCCGCCAGGGTCGGCGCAAGCCCGGCCGATCCGACGATGGCCGAGACGACCATATCGGCCTCGGCCGACGCCGCCACACGGATCAGGCCGTCTGTCCCGGATAGGATTTCGATCTTCAGATCTCTCAGATCCCGCCGGGACCGACACTGCCGACGCAACCGGTCAGCCGCCGCCTCATCCGCCAAGGCCGCCACTCGAGGACGAAACCGCCGAATCTGGGCGATCAGTTTATCATTGTTGCTCCCGGCTGTCAAACCGACCACCTGAAAGCGGTCCGGGAAATCGGCGACCAGTTGAAGGGTATTGGCGCCGATGGAGCCGGTGGAACCCAAGAGAACCAGTTTTTTCATTTCATCTGGGGGACAGATTTAAAATCTGTCCCCTCCCAATTCGGCAGCCTTCTAAATTATAATCAGTCGGCCGACCTGTTTAATCCAGAGGAGATAATAATAAAACGCCGGCGCCGTAAAGATCAGGCTGTCCACCTTGTCCAAGATTCCGCCATGGCCCGGCAGGAAACGTCCGGAATCCTTTACCCCGGCGCTGCGCTTGAACATCGATTCGGTCAGGTCGCCCATCTGCCCCAAGATGCCCAGAAGGAGCCCTAAAAAAAAACCATCCTGCGTCGAAAGAAAGGGGAGAAACCACCGCTGAGCTAAAAAGGCGGCCAGAAGGCTGGCGATTAATCCGCCGATCGCCCCCTCCACCGTTTTGTTGGGACTGATCCGCGGAGCCAGTCGTCGACGGCCGAGCCCTTTACCCGCATAATAGGCGCCCGTATCGCCGGCCCACGTCACCAAAAATAGAAAGAAGATCAAGAACTCGCCCTGTTCGAGGTTGCGGAGAAGAACAAGATGCCCCAGAAACCAGCCGACATAGAAGACGCCCAATGCGCTCACGGCCGTATCCGTCAGCGCGGCGCCCAGATCGCGTTGGGTCGCCAGCCGGTGCAGCAGAACGGCCCCCATCAGAACGGTCAGCACTTCCCGATCCGTGAACAACCCCGGCGTATAAAAATGGCCCGCCACCCCGCCGCCGCAGAGCAGTCCGAACAGGATCAGACCCCGCCGACCGACCGGGTAATAGAGGCGGTAAAACTCCAACTGGCCGAGCCAAATTCCGAGCAGCACCACGAGAAAGAAGGCCAACGGCGACAGGTATCGAACCAGAACGTAGAAAAACGGCAAGAAGACGACGGCGACGACGACCCGTTTCCAGTGCATTACCCTTGTCTCACCTTGCGCCGGGGATGGGGGGGGGTCTTCACCTGGCCGAAACGCCGTTCCCGATGCTGATAATCAATGAGGGCCAGAAGAAAATCCCGACGACGGAAGTCCGGCCATAACGTCGGCGTGAAGTAGAGTTCGGTGTAGGCCATCTGCCAAAGGAGGAAATTGCTGATCCGGGTCTCTCCGCTGGTCCGGATCATGAGATCGGGATCCGGCAGATCGGCCGTTGTCAGGTATTGGCCGACCAGCGCCTCGTCGACCGATTCCCGGGGAAACACGCCCTGCTGAAGATCGTCGTACAGCTTCAGGATCGCATCCACAATCTCGGCCCGTCCCCCGTAACTTAGTGCGATGGTCAGGACCATCTGGTCGTTGGCCGACGTCGCCGACTCGGCCTCGCGGATCCAGTGCACCACGGAATCCGGCAGCCGGTGGATCCGTCCGATCGTCTTAAAGCGGATCCGGTGTTCCATGAGCGCGGGCATCTCTTTCTGAAGATAGCCTTCCAACAGCATCATCAGCTCTTTGACTTCATCCTGCGGTCGTTGCCAATTCTCCATCGAGAAGGCATAGATCGTCAGGGCGTAGATCCCGAGCTCTCGACAGGCGGTGACGGCGTCCCGCACCGATTGGATCCCTTCGTGATGGCCGGCGATGCGGGGAAGCCCGCGCGTCTCGGCCCATCGGCCGTTGCCGTCCATAATAATCGCCACGTGACGAGGAAGGCGGGTCGGATCGATCAACGCAAGGAGTTGATCGTCGGTTAATGCCTCATGGCCGGAATTGATCTTCACGCCATCACCATAGCATAGTCGGGTCTATATTCATAGTGCGGAGCTCGTCTCCGCGCGGAGATAAACTCCGCGCTGTGGATGAACCCCATTAAAAAAGGCGACACCCACGGTCGCCCAGTAAAAACCGAACCCGCCCGATCGCCGCGCAACCGTTATCGGACCGCCCTGCCGGAGGGTTTTCGGATACGAAGGTACTGATCGATCCCTTTCGCGGCATCGCGCCCCTCACGAATGGCCCAGACGATGAGGGACGCGCCCCGCTTCATATCCCCGGCGGCAAAGATGCCCTCGACGCTGGTCATCTGGTTCTCGTCCACCGCCACGTTGCCGCGCGGGTCGAGTCGGACCCCCAGATCCATCAGGAGTCCCTCCTTCACCGGCCCGGTGAATCCCATGGCCAGCAGGACCAGATCCGCGTCCAGATCAAACGCGGTGTCCGGCATCTCGACAAACTGGGTCCGGCCGGCAGCATCCGTTTTCATCTCGACCCGGACCGCATGGAGCCGGTTGACCCGGCCGTTTCGACCGGAAAAGCGTTGGGTTGAGACGCTCCATTCCCGTTTGCAGCCCTCCTCATGGGCATGGGAACTCCGCAACATCATCGGCCAGAGCGGCCAAGGCGTCGATTCCGCCCGGGCCGGAGGCGGCTGGGGCAGCAATTCAAACTGATAAGCCTCTTTTGCGCCGTGACGGTGGGCCGTCCCGAGACAGTCGGAACCGGTATCTCCCCCGCCGATGATGACGACCCGCTTGTCTTTCGCCGTGATTCGCATCGCCGGGTCGATCGCATCGCCGGCATTGATCTTGTTTTGCTGAGTGAGGTAATCCATCGCGAAATGGATGCCGCCCAACTCTCGGCCCGGCACCGGAAGATCGCGGGCCGCCGTCGCGCCGCCGGCCAGACAAACGGCGTCAAACATTCGGAGAAGATCCCGGGCCGGAAGATCGCGGCCGACCTCCACGCCCGTCTTAAATTCGACCCCTTCTGCGCGCATCTGATCCAGCCGGCGGTCCAAGATCCGCTTCTCCATTTTAAAGTCCGGGATCCCGTATCGCAACAGACCGCCGATTCGGTCGGCCTTCTCAAAGACCGTCACGGCATGTCCGGCGCGGGCCGATTGTTGCGCGGCCGCAAGACCGGCCGGTCCGGAACCGACCACGGCCACGGAACAGCCGGTCGGTTTCTCCGGAAGCACCGGCGCGACCCATCCTTCGTCAAAACCCCGGTCGATAATGTTCCATTCGACGACCCGGATGGAGACCGGGTCATCGATGATTCCCAAAACGCAGGCCGATTCGCACGGCGCCGGACAGAGCCGGCCCGTAAATTCCGGAAAGTTATTGGTGGAATGGAGCATCTTGAGCGCGTCTCTCCAGCGCCCCTGATAAACCAGGTCATTCCAGTCCGGGATCATGTTCTGGACCGGGCAGCCGTTCGCGCTTTGACAGAACGGCACGCCGCAGTCCATGCAGCGGGCCCCCTGGGCCTTGAGGCTCTCCTCCAGAATCGGCTCGTAAAATTCCCGCCAGTCCTTGACCCGCTGCTCAACCGGCCGCCGCTTCGGTCCCTCCCTCCGGATTTTCAAGAAACCCTTGGGATCACCCATGGACGGCCGCCTCTTTTTGCGCAGTCTTCATCTTCCGAAGCTCCAAAACCTTTTTGTACTCCACCGGCATCACGCGCAGGAATTTCGGCATCATTTGCTCCCACCGTTCAAGCACTTTTCGGGCCTTTGCGCTCCCGGTATATTCAGCGTGACGTTCGATCATCCCCTTGAGGAGGGCCTGGTCCGCTTTATCCCGGACCGGTTCCAATTCGACCATGCTCAGGTTGCACCGCCGTTCAAAGCCGCCGTCCGCCTGAGGCGGATCGTTCAGCACAAACGCCACGCCGCCGCTCATCCCGGCCGCAAAGTTTCTGCCCGTTTTACCCAGCACCACCACCACGCCGCCCGTCATGTATTCGCAGCCGTGGTCCCCAACGCCTTCAATGACGGCCTTGGCTCCGCTGTTTCGGACCGCAAACCGCTCCCCAGCCATCCCGTAGAAATAGGCCTCGCCGCCGGTCGCACCGTACAGGGCGACATTCCCGATGATGATCGTCTCCTCCGGAACGAAGGTCGAACCCTTAAAGGGAACGACCACGATCCGTCCGCCGGCCATCCCCTTTCCAAGATAGTCGTTCGACTCGCCTTCCAGCGTCAGGGACAGCCCGTTCACGCACCAGGCGCCGAAACTCTGGCCGGCCGACCCGGTAAAATGGAAATGGATCGTATCCGGCGGAAGGCCCTCCGGGCCATACCGCCGCGTAATCTCTCCCGACAGCATCCCCCCCACCGTGCGGTGGACGTTTCGAATGGGCATGGCCTCCTCCACATGGCGTTTCGTTTCCAACGCCGGAGCCGCCCGTTCGATGAGCCGGTAATCCAAGGCATTTTGAAGTCCATGGTCCTGCGACTGAACCCAATGCGTGGCCGTATCCGATGGAACCTCCGGTCGGTAGAGGATCCGGCTCAGGTCGATTCCCCGAGCCTTCCAATGGTCAATCGCTTTTGGGGGCTTGAGTTTGTCCGAGCGGCCGATCATCTCCTCGAACGTCCGGAAGCCCAAAAGAGCCATCCATTCGCGCGCCTCTTCCGCGACGAAAAAGAAATAGTTCACGACATGCTCCGGCTGACCTGAAAACTTTTTCCGGAGGACGGGGTCATGCGTGGCGATTCCGACCGGACAGGTGTTGAGGTGGCATTTGCGCATCATGATGCAGCCCTCGACGATCAGCGGCGCGGTCGAAAAACCAAACTCCTCGGCCCCCAACAGCGCGGCGATCACGACGTCCCGTCCCGTCTTAAGCTGCCCGTCCGTCTCGATGCGGACACGGCCCCGCAGGTTGTTCATCACCAGCGTCTGCTGCGTCTCGGCCAGGCCCAACTCCCACGGAATTCCGGCATTCTTGATCGAGCTCCAGGGCGAGGCCCCGGTTCCCCCGGAATCCCCGCTGATCAGGATCTTGTCGGCATGGGCCTTGGCCACGCCCGCGGCCACCGTCCCCACGCCCACCTCGGCCACCAACTTTACCGAAACGGCGGCCTGAGGATTTGCGTTTTTCAAGTCATAAATCAATTGGGCCAGGTCCTCGATGGAATAGATGTCGTGATGGGGCGGGGGAGAGATCAATTGAACGCCCGGCGTGGCATATCGGAGCCGAGCGATCGTCTCATCCACCTTGTGGCCGGGAAGCTGTCCGCCCTCGCCCGGCTTGGCCCCCTGGGCCATCTTGATCTGCAGCTCCTTCGCATTCACGAGGTAATGCGTCGTCACCCCGAACCGCGCCGAGGCCACTTGCTTGATCGCGCTGTTCTTTGAATCACCGTTCGGAAGCGGAATGAAGCGCTCCGGGTCTTCGCCGCCCTCGCCCGTGTTGCTCTTGCCCCCGATCCGGTTCATGGCAATCGCGAGGGTTTCGTGGGCCTCCTTGCCCAAGGCGCCGAACGACATCGCCCCGGTCGTAAATCGTTTAACGATCGACTGGGCCGGTTCCACTTCCTCGATCGGAATAGGCGTCCCGGTCCGTAATTCCAGCAGACCGCGCAGGTTTGAACGCCGCCGGCTTTCGTCGTTGACGATGCGGCTGAACTCTTTGAAGGACAAATAACTGTTGTTCCGGGTCGCGAACTGAAGTTTCGAGATCGTCTCCGGGTTCCAGTTGTGTCGCTCGCCCTGAATCCGGTAATGATACTCCCCGCCGTACTCGAGCTGGCGGATCGGCGCGTTCTGGTAGGCGATCGCATGACGTCGCAGGACCTCGTCTCCCAGCACCTCGATCCCGATCCCTTCGATGCGGGAGGCCGTCCCCGTGAAATATCGATCCACCAGATCGGAGTTGAGGCCGATCGCCTCGAAGATCTGGGCGCCGCAGTAACTCTGGACCGTCGAGATCCCCATCTTGGAGAAGATCTTTAAGAGCCCTTTGTTGATCGCCTTGATGTACTTGGACTCGGCCGTCGCTTCATCGATCGACTCGGGCAGATATCCGTCACGCGCCATATCGGTTAAGGTTTCAAACGCCAGGTACGGGTTGATCGTGCCTGCGCCGTAACCGATGAGACAGGCGAAGTGATGCACCTCCCGCACCTCGCCGGTCTCGACGATTAAACCGACCTCGGTCCGCGAACAGTCGCGGACCAGATGGTGATGAACCGCCGAGATCGCCAGGAGGCTCGGGATCGGGGCCCAGTCGGCATTCACGCCCCGGTCGCTTAAGATCACAAAGTTATACCCGGCCTTGATCGCATCCGAGACCTGACGACAGAGCCGGTCCACGGCCGCAGGCAATCCCTGAGGCCCTTCCGAGACCGGAAACAATATGCGAAGGGTCTGGGTCTTGAAATGGCCGTCCGAGATCGTCCGGATCTTCTCCAGATCCGCATTCGTCAAGATCGGCTGGTTCACCTTGATCCGGCGGCAGGATTCGGGAGTTTCTCCCAGTAGATTCGCCTTCGGACCGATGCTGGTCACGAGGGACATCACCAACTGTTCGCGGATCGGATCGATCGGCGGATTCGTCACCTGCGCGAAAAGCTGCTTGAAATATTTAAACAGGAGCTGCGGCCGGTCCGACAGCACCGCCAGCGGGGTATCCGTCCCCATGGATCCAACGGGCTCTTCGCCCGTGACCGCCATCGGCATCATGAGCATCTTCAAATCTTCAATCGAGTAACCGAACGCCTGCTGCCGCTGCCTCAGCGTCACATGGTCCGGCTGCAAAACGTTCAAGGGTTCCGGCAAATCCTCAAGGTTGATCCGGTTGGCCGTCACCCATTGCCGGTACGGTTTCCGCGAGGCCACATCCGCCTTGATTTCTTCATCATCAATGATCCGGCCGGCCACGGTGTCCACTAAAAACATCCGGGCGGGGCGAAGGCCGTTTCGATCCAACGTCGCCCCGACGAGCTTTCCGTCCGTGAAACAGACCGCGGCCGGGCCGTCCCAGGGCTCCTGCATCGCGGCGTGGTATTCATAGAAACCGCGGCGATCGAGATCCATGTTGGGGTCGCCGGACCAAGCCTCCGGGATCAGCATCATCATCGCATGCGGGACCGACCGACCGCCCATCACCAAGAATTCCAGCGCGTTATCCAGGCAGGCCGAGTCGCTCTGGTCTTCGTCGATAATCGGATAGAGTTTCTTCAGATCGTCGCCGAACAGATCGGAGGCCATCCGTCCCTCGCGGGCGCGCATCCAGTTGATGTTTCCTTTCAGCGTATTGATCTCACCGTTGTGACAGATATACCGGTAAGGATGGGCCCGGCTCCAGGTCGGAAAGGTGTTGGTCGAAAAACGGGAATGGACGACGGCCAACGCGCTCACGACGCTTCCATCGGCCAGATCCGGATAGAACAACGGGATCTGGCTTGGAAGAAGAAGACCCTTGTAGACGATGGTATTGGACGAGAGGCTGGGAATATAGAAAGAACCCCGTCCTTCCAGCGCGGATTGCCAGACCGCATTTTCGATCCGCTTCCGGATCACGTACAGCTTCCGCTCGAATTGGGCCTCGTTGAGAATGTCGCGCGCGATAAAAAATTGACGGATGCACGGCTGACTCTGCCGGGCTAGATCACCGAGATGGGCCTCTTTGACCGGCACATCGCGCCACCCTAAAAGCCGATGGCCTTCTTCCCGGATGATTCGCTCAATCAACGTCTCGCAGGGCGAGCGCTGGGATGGCTCGGCCGGAAGAAAAACCATCCCGACGCCGTATTGACCGGCGCCGGGCAGTCGGACGCCCGATTCCGCGGAGGATCGTTTCAGGAATTCATGCGGGATCTGAAGCAGAATGCCGGCGCCGTCGCCCGTGCAGGGATCGCAGCCCACCGCGCCGCGATGCGCCAGATTTTCAAGGACCTGCAGCCCTTTTCTAATAATGTCATGGGACTTGCCGCCTTTCACATTGACAACAAATCCGATGCCGCAGGCTTCTTTTTCAAAGCGAGGATGATAAAGGCCCTGAGAATGTGGAAGTCCGTTGGATTGCATGTATTAAAAGTACCAAAACCAACCCTTCGGTGTCAATTTTTTTCCTTGATTATTAGGGGCTCGCTGGGTATCTACTGGCCCATTGCAATTAGTATCTCTTTTGATATAATACGTCATATGAATCTTGAGGTTAATGAAGGAGAGCACCATGGCCAAGGAATTGAGCGAGCACGGATATGATCGGGAGGAAGAATATTTTTACAAGAAAAACAAAGAACTCCTTGAAAAGATGCGCAAGGAACTGGATGCAAAGCGGGCTGCGCAGGAGGCCCGATCGGAGCAGAATGAGCACTGGATGAAATGCCCGAAGTGTGGTAACGATTTAGAAGAGGTCTCTCTGGCCGGAATCAAGGTGGACCAATGTACAAACTGCATGGGAATCTATTTCGACAAGGGAGAACTTGAACTTCTATTAGGCGCGCAGGAACCCAAAGGATTTCTGGGGGGTCTGAAACGACTCTTTAAAAAATGAGACTTCCGATCGGTGAAAAAGCGCCCGACTTTCATCTGCCCGGCGTGGACGGCAAGACTTACTCTCTCCAAAGTTTTTCGGACAAGGCGGTCGTCGTGGTCATGTTCACATGCAACCATTGCCCCTATGTCCAGGCCTACGAGGATCGTTTGATCGCCGTCCAGAAAGACTACGCCGACCGAGGCGTGCAACTGGTCGCGATCAACGCGAACGAGACCCGGAATTATCCCGAAGACGATTTTCCCCATATGGTTCAACGGGCCAAGACCCAAGGTTACAATTTCCCGTACCTGAGAGACGAAGACCAGTCCGTCGCCGAGGCCTACGGGGCCCATTATACACCCGAGATTTTTGTCCTGGACCGGGAACGCAGGCTCCGTTACACCGGCCGGATCGACAACAACTGGCAGAACCCGAAGACCGCCATGTCCCACGACCTCCGCAACGCCGTTGACGCCCTGCTCGGCGGCACAGCCGTCCCCCAGCCCGAGACACATGCCTTCGGTTGCACGATCAAGTGGGCTAAGATTTAAACATAACCCCGAGGTCACGATGAAAGAGGGTGAGCGTTTTCAACGGGCGTTTGAAGATGCCGCCATCGGAATCGCCCTCCTGGCCGTCGAACCGCTCGGCAAGTACCTTGAGGTCAATCCCACCTTCTGCCGGATGACCGGCTACTCGCGGGAGGAATTGCTGGCCCGCGATTTTCAGAGCATCACGGCCTCTCAAGACATCGACAAGAACCTCGAACAGCTGCAATTGCTGCTTCAAGGGAGCAGTCCCTTTCTCCAACTCGAAAAACGATACGTTCGGAAAGACGCCGGTTCGTTCTGGGCCCGTTTGAATGTTTCGCTCGTCCGCGACAACCGAGCCCAACCTTTATACTTTATCGTTCAAATCGAGGACATTGACGAGCGCAAGCGGACCGAGGAACAACTCAAAAAAAGCAAGGCCTTGCTGACCGAGGCCCAGCGAGTAGCCCAGATCGGGAATTGGAACTGGGATATTCCGACGAACGTCGTCACATGGTCGGATGAACTCTATCGCATGTTCGGCTTAAGACCTCAAGAGATTCCCATGACGTTTGAAAGATTTTTGAGTTATGTTCATCCGGAGGATCGCGACGAGGTCAAAAACGTTGCTCAAAAGGCGTTGAAAGACCATCAGCCCTTCGATCATGACCGCCGGATCATTTGGCCGGACGGGACCATTCGCATCCAGAATTCCCGCGGCGCCGTCGAGCTCGATTCGGCGGGCAAGCCCATCCGAGTGTACGGCACGGTCCAGGACATCACCGGCCGCCGGCGGGCGGAGGAGGCGCTGCGGGAGTCGAGTCAATTTAATCGGCAAATCATCACCAATGCCCGCGAAGGCATTATCGTTTATGATCGCGAAATCCGATACCGGATCTGGAATAAATATATGGAGGAACAGACCGGCTTGCGGCAGGAGGAGGTCTTGGGGAAGCACCCCACGGACATCCTTCCACTTCTGAAAGAGCGAGGGAAAATGTTCGTGAAAGAAGAGACGATGGCAGGGATCCAAGCCTCGGCAAAAAGGGCGTTGACCGGTGAGATCTTCACGTACTTTGACGTTCCGTTCCTTCTACCGCAAACCGGCGCGACGGGCTGGAATTCGGTCAGATGGGGTCCGTTCCACAACGCACAGGGCGAGATCATCGGCGTCATTGCGACCGTATGGGATATCACCGAACGCAAACAGTTGGAGGAACAACTGCGCCATGCCCAAAAACTGGAGGCCATCGGCCAGCTCGCCGGAGGCGTGGCTCATGAGTTCAATAATATGCTGACGGCCATTATCGGCAATCTCGACATGGCTATCGGGCAGATTCCCCCGGAATCGGATCAGCATTCCGCCCTGACCGGGGCGCTGCAGGCCGCGCGACGCGCCGCGATGCTGACGCAACAGTTGCTCACCTTCAGCCATCGAAGCCCGATGGATCCTCAACCCCAGGACCTCGGCTCCATCGCGCAAGAAGTTGTCCGCCTGCTTCGTCAGACGATTGATCGTCGCATCGAAGTCTCCATCCAAAACGGAGACGGCCTCTGGCCGGTTCTGGCCGACGCCGGCCAGATGAACCAGGTCATCATGAATCTCTGTGTCAATGCACGAGACTCCCTGCTGGAGCGCATGGAAGAAGGCGCCTCCCATTCCGTTCCGTCCGGCTGGGAGCCCCGGATCGTTATCACCACAGAAAATGCGCAGGTGGATGAAGCCTACTGCAAACTGCATCACGATACCCGACCGGGTGAGTATGTCCGCCTCTCGATCAGCGATAATGGATGCGGCATTGATGAAAATATCCGCCATCGTATTTTCGAACCGTTCTTCACCACCAAAGAGGTCGGGCGCGGCACGGGACTGGGTCTGGCCGCGGTGTATGGGATCGTCAAGCAACATGAAGGCTGGATCGAGATGTCCAGCACTAAAGAGGTGGGAACAACCTTTAAATTGTATCTCTCTCGCACAGACCGCCCGGCCGTCACGATCTCCCCGAATGTCGCGGGCGAAGGGGCGGCCAACGGGACCGAAACCATCCTGTTTGTGGATGACGAGGCCTCCATCCGGCGGCTGGGACAAACCATTCTGGAACACCACGGCTACACGGTATTATTGGCGAAAAACGGCGAGGAGGCCATTGAAATATTCCGGCGCGAACATGAACGGATCAAGCTGGTCGTGCTGGACTTGACGATGCCCCGTATGTCGGGGCGGGAAGTCTTGAAGCGGCTCCGGCAGTTCGATCCTAAAATACGAGTCCTGATTTCAACCGGTCATTACATGACCGGCAATGCCAATGAACTCCAGAGTCTCGGGGCGGTCGAGTTTGCTCCCAAACCCTACCGCCCGGACGACCTGGCGCGGCGTGTGAGGAAATTCCTGGACGCGTCCGTTTCTCCGCGATAAACCCCTTGAACTCCAGAATGCGGCGCCTGTATAATAACGCTGAATCATTTCACATGCGGGAGGACAGGATGACGGAAGTGAGATGCGTGCATTGTCTTCAAACTCGCGAGGGGATTACGGGATACGCCTACGGCGGAAAGCTTGAAGCCGAGATCAAGTCGAAAATCTGCCATGCCTGCTGGCAAGAATGGAAGGGCATGTCGATCAAGATCATCAACGAATACCGTCTGGATCTCAATGATCCCAACGCCAACAAGACCCTCATTGACCAGATGAGGGCCTTCCTCAACATGCCCGACACGGAAGGCCAGCCGAAGTAACATCCGCGCGCGCGAGGCCGGAGCGGAGCCGATCTTTTATAACTCTTCGAGCAGTTCTTCGGGAGTTTTATAGATCAGCGGTGATGCCAACCTCCTAAAATGATCATCGTAAGCAACAACGACACGGCAATCCGAGAGATAAGCCGAAATCGCGTGCGGAACGTCGGATGGGTCTGGAAGCGCTGAAAATTTCTTAGTAAAGGTATAGGCCAGAAGGACAGACGTGTCCAGATAGTAGAATCAACGGGCTCCGGGTTTGGCTCCGGTTTTTCGCTTTTTGGGAGAATACGCGGCGGATCGCTCGGCAGCAACGATCCGTTCATAACTCTTTTGCCTGGCCTGATGAAGGGCCTGCTGAAAGGACTTGTATTTGAGATATTTTCCAAATTCTTTTAGTTCCATCTTCTAACTCCAAACAACGTTCATCTTACGTGAAGATAGCCCCATTGTCAACGCATCCGCTCCCCGCGCGCGAGGCCGGAGCGGAGCCTCATTCTGCTTACCATGAGTTTGACAGGGCCGTCGCTCTATGATAGATTAAAGTCATGAAAAAGACGGCCCGCAAAAAAACAACGGCTCAAAAATCCTACTACGAAGAAATCATTGTGAAGCCCGCCAAGCGACTGCTGAAGGCGTTGCAAGGATCGCAAGGGTCCCATCCGAGGGTCAAGACTCGCCACTCCGCTACTTCCCGATAAGTTGCATAAATTCATTCGGCGTCACTCCCAACGCATCCGACCATTCTTTAGCGATTGCTCTTTTCTTCACCACCCCGTAGACATTCGTGGTCAGTAAGATTGCGATCCGTCGCAAGCTGAAACCTTGTCACCTGAGCCGATCTACCAATTCCTTCTGAGCCCGCTTGCGAAGCCCACGATGGCGGCTCCCCTCAAGTTGTTGGATCAGTTCGACCAAACCTTCCGGAGACAACGATTTCAGATCAACATCCAGCCCTGACTCTTCATCGTCCTGTTCTGCCGCCATCAATTCTCCATGATGATCCTACATGAAACCCCGCGCGCGAGGGTGGAGAGGAGTCCAAATTTGTCCGGGTCCGACCCGGCTTATGTTATGATCCGGGCCTGTCGAGATATTCCCGCAGGGTGATGATTCGAACTCCCCCGTAATGCTTCTGCCGCAGCATTTCTTTGTCGCCGGTAACGACGAAATCGGCGTCGCCCTCCAGGGCGCATTCCAAAATCCTGTTATCCGGATCGTCTTTAAGCACCTTCAATCTTTTACGGGGCGTGACCATCTCCGACATCTCGGTCAAGTTGACCGCAACCCGGCTCAGCGCCTCGATGTCCCGGCTGAATTTGTTCGCAAGCGTGGATAAAGTTTCATCCAGAATTTTTTGTGAGATCAGAAGCGTGTCATGACCGGAGAGGATTCTTAGGATGGCTTTTTCCGCCTGGCTGCCGGGGATGGCAAGCGCCGAGATGAAGATGTTGCTGTCGAAGACGACCCTCACTTCTTGGCCAGATATCGCTTCAAATCCCGTTCGGTGAGCACCCCTTTCTCCTTGGCCTTGGCGCTCCAGTACCCTTGCATCTGATGGAACTCTTCTTTCAGACGCTGTTTTTTCGCCAGACGCAAGGCGTCGTGGATGACCGCACTGACGGTCTTGCCCTCCTCCTCCGCAATCTCCTCCAGCTCCCGGGCCAGATTCGGGGGCAGAGAAATCGTCTTTTTAACGGCAACGCCCATGATCAACCACCTCCTCGGTATGAATAAATACTACCACACCGCTTCCAGCCGATCAAGCGCCCTCCCGCGCAGGAGGGGGGAGGGGAGCAACGGAACTTTTTCTTAAAGCACTCTTTTCGACCTCAAAAAGAGGCGTCTAAGACCTAAAAACGACTTCTATTTTCCAGCTTATCTTTTCCTTCCAGAACGTTACTCAGGTCCGACCCGGCACAACGCACAACCGAACCATTATCATTTCTTAAAGCATTTAACGAAAATAATAGGCGGCGTACACATGCTGGATTTCACGGACCCTGGCCGCATCAAATCGGCCCGGCGCACCGCCGTAATGTTTTAGGAATTCGTCCCGCTGTCGGATATCGGATTCACAAAGTTTTGAGCTCTTCTGTAAAAATTCCGACAGCTCATTCGGATAAGACGTGGGACAATTGGGTTTCGTCGCTTTTTCGAAACCCAGCACACGTGCAACCGTTGAAATGAATTGGATCCCCACCCGTCGAGGAAGGACGACCTCAGGTTCATATACTGCTCCGATGGAAGCGGCGATGCGGTTCGATGACAAAACTCCGATCCCCTTGCTCCAGTTCTGCCAGGAGTAAACAAAACTTGTATTCTTGCCATAGATATCCTTACCCGTAACGGCCACCAGGACATACTGTTTGTTTTTTGGAAAGGGATGGATCTGATCCAAAAGATCGAGAATCTTTTCACCATCGTACTGATTCCGATTCGGATCCAAGATCACCTTCTCATCGAACTTGACCGGGTCGAGAACCTGACAGGGTATAAGGAATTTGCTTTCCAGCAGGAGGCAGAGGTCCTTCAAGGGAATAGCCGGATCGAATTCATTGATAGGAAGAAGACGGATGACAAACCCTTTGTAAAATGGCTGCAGCGACAGATCTTCGGATTGGAACAAAAATGGTTCGTTCACCTTTTCACCCAGGCGTTTTAACTTTCGCCTAAGGACGATTCCCTCCTCCTCCAACAGGCTGGTTGAGTCGAGAAGTTCCCGATAATGGGAGATGGCCCGCGTCTTCTGACCGGACTCGTTATAGTATTCTCCCAATACGATCTGATAAAAAGAATTCTGCGGTTCAAGGGTCAAACCTTCCTCAAGAGAAGCAATTCCCTTATCCTTCTTCCCTTTTTTAAAATATTGGTCCCCCAGTGAAAAGAAAATGGAGGCGTACTGTCGTTCCTCGACGTTGTTCATCTTTCTGATAATGGGCAGGGTCCGTTCATAGGACGCGATTGCACCATCCACTTCATTCAACCGGGAATGAGCAAGTGCCTTGAAGTTGAGCAAAATAAAGTTATCCGCCGTTACCGAATGACCCTGAAAATATTCATCTACAAGCTTTATAACTCCCCGGTAATCATCCTCTTTAAGTCGTTCCATGACTTGCCGGAATTGACTCATTGTTTCCAGATCCGGTCGGGAAGGTTTGCCAGGAGTCGTCTGACCGATCTCCAGCTGCATATTCCTCTCAGGCAGAACCCTCGGAATAATAAGATTGAGAACCAAAAGAAAAATCAAAGCCCATCTGATTTTTCGATAACTCACGATTCTTTCCTCGATTGGCTGCCGCACGACAACGGTTCCCGCAATAAAGTCATGAATTGCTCTTCGCTTAGAATTGAATAACATCGTAATAAATTCTAAAACTTCCCATACCACCATTCCACCAAAAAACCACATCAGGAATCGTGGGTCGCCAAGACCCCGATTGGCGAGCTGTCCAACAAGGAGATTACTGAAAACCAGGAGTAAATATATTGGCGCCAAAATGACTGAAACGATATTTCGGAGGATCGCCTGACGTAGCGTGAGTTTTCGATCTTTATTATCTAAAACGAGGACACCCATTGCCATCTTCCCTGGCGTCTGTCCAAACAAATAGAGAAATCCAACCGAGTAAGCAATTGAGAGCGACTGATAAAACTGATAAATTAGTGTCCAAAGAAACAAAATGATCGCGGATGAAGTAAAATTCCAAAGTACTTGGTCGAACCAGACGAATGGTGCAAGTGCAGCACCATCCAGAAAGGCAGCACCAAGTCGTGGCCAAAAAGTTTTATACCGGAGAGATGCCTCTACAGATACTCTTAACGCCTCATCCGAATACGATTTCTCTATCTTTCTGGAGATGAAATCGTATCCGCAGTTGCATCTCTGTGTGGTGGCAGGGTTTTCGAGATCACAATTAGGACATTTCATCCCTCTCCCCTTCGACACATGATTGAAACTTAGCAGAAAAGAAAACTCGACCAGCCTTTTTTCCAGGGTTATATTTTTTGAATACCGGCCTATTCCCTTTTCTGTTCGCTCCCCCCCGCGCGCGAGGGTGGAGGAGAGCAACGGAACTTTTTCTTAAAGCACTCTTTTCGACCTAAGTTATTTTTCAGCTTATCTTTTCCTTCCAGAACGTTACTCAGGTCCGACCCGGCTTGTTACTGAGGTGGGCTTCTGTTTTTGTCATCATGGCTACATCATCAGTCAAACGCGTGATCATAACGCGAACTCCCCAATAAAGCGCACCAACATTTAAATTCAGGCTGCCTTCAGCCGGCATGGAGTGTAGGGTCGGATACAATGGAGTAGAAGTTGATAACTCAAGTTTCTCGAGCAGGTCCTCTGGCAATCCGTCTTTTTCAATACCACTCTTTCTATCTCCCATGCCGAGAGCATGTGCAAGTGGATTTCTAAAGAAATGGTATAGTTCCTCGGTAGCGCTTGCATTATCTGTTCGGCTTTCTAAATCCCATGGGTAATAGTTTTGGACAACGGCTTTAAATTTTTTCCCCGATCCTCCAGTCCCTTGGAATAGAGTCGCTGATATACCCCCAATAATTTCTAAAAGAAAAACTGCTGCTGCATAGTTGCAGCCTGCCGTCAGTCCTTCTTCTTTAAGGGGCAAACGGAACATTGCGTGGACGTCTTTTAGTAGCATATCTAGATGCTGGATGAGACGACGCGTATGCTTAGGTGTCGCAGAGTTAATCTTTAGAGGCTGATACATCGTTGTCCATTTTACTGGGATATTATGGTCTCGGCCAATAAAGAAAGAACAAGATTTGTCCTTATTCCCTCCGGCGGATGGGGCGCGTGTTGGTTAAAGAAGGAAGGTTCGGCCCACGCCGGAGGAATGATGAGGGCGATTATACCTGTGTTGTGTTAAGGCGTCAATACGGGAAGGGGTTTGAACAAACGAGCAAGATTGATTAAGGAACTTTCTTAACCGTACCGGTCTTCCGTCCAGGGATCGGCCGTATTCGAATAACCGCGGACTTCCCAAAAACCCGGACGGTCCTGTGCAAGAAAATTCATCCCCTTCACCCATTTGGCGCCCTTCCAGGCATACAGCTTTGGAACGATCATGCGAACGGGTCCGCCGTGTTCACGCGTCAGCGGAAGATCGTTCCAGCGATGGGCGATCAGCACATCATCGTTATCCAGAACGGACAATGGAACATTAACGGAATAGCCGTCATGCGAGGTGAACGAAACAAACTTCGCCTCGGGCTTTGGCCGGACCACTTGGAGGAGATGCTTGAAGGAAACCCCGACCCAGCGATTATCGAACGTGCTCCAGGTCGTGACGCAATGGAAGTCCGAAACGGAGGTGATCTGCGGAATGGCCATGAAATCCTGCCAGTCCCATGTCACCGGATTTTCAACAAGCCCTTGAACATCCAGCGACCATTTTTCAAGCGTCACCTCGGGCTGAATACCCAGATCCAGTACGGGAAAACCCTTCACCATATGCTGACCGGGAGGCAGCCTCGGCTTCTCGATGGAAGGCGCATCGGGGTTTTGCCGGATCGAAACCCCTTCCTCACGGGCAAGCGGCGTCAGTCCCCGCCTCTCCCGCGCCCAGTCCTCTTTTTTCCGGATCAGCTTGTCCTTCGACTCGTCCACCTTGCGTCCTTCCCGTTGCTTCATTCTAACATCGCCCGTCGCACTGCGCAAGATCGTCGGGTGCGAGGCTTAATAAATGAGTTCTTGACAGAACCGATCCCAATTGATATTCTACTTTAGTAGTTTCGATATATCGAAACTACTATACATGCGGAGGTTTCTCATGGCACCACGCAAGGATGAACTGGAAGACCAAGTCTACCGCCACCATGCGGAAATCTGCTCCACGATCGCCAATCCCAAGCGCCTGAAGATCATCAACACCTTGCGGGAAAAGGAACTCTCGGCCGCCGAGCTGCTTTCGATCCTGAAAATCCCCAAGGCCAACCTGTCCCAGCACATGACCATCTTGCGTCAGAAGGGGATCGTGGCCGCCCGCCGGGAGGGCAACACGATCTACTACCGGCTGGCCCGGCCGAAGATTCTCAAGGCCTTTGACCTGATGAGGGAACTTCTGTTCGAAGTCATCGAGGAACAGCGAAAGCTTCTCAAGGAATACGGCAAGGGAAGGAAGTAGATCCCCATGAAAAAATTCTCCCTGGTTGAATTTTCCATCAACCATCCCAAAATTATCCTCTCGGCGGCCATCCTCGCCACGCTCGTCTTCCTCACGCCATTTCCGAAGATGAAGATCGACACCGACCCCAAGAATATGCTTCCGCAAACCTCTCAGGTTCGGGTCTGGAACGATGAGGTGGAGAAGACCTTTAGTCTCTACAAGGACATGATCGTCCTGGGCATTGTGAATGAGCGGGGGATTCTCAACCCCGACACCCTCGGTAAGATCCGGCGGATGACCGACGCGGTTCTCAAACTCAAAGGGGTGGCGGCCAGGGATGTCTCCAGCTTCACGACCATTGACAACGTCACCGTGGAGGCCGGAACCCTGAAGGCGGGTCCTCTCATGGCCGAGGTTCCGGGGACGGGTGAAGCAATCGAGGCCTTAAGGAAGACCCTTCTTGAAAACCCTTTATTCATAAACCGGATCATCTCCCGGGATGGCAAGACCACGGCGATCTACATCCCGCTTGAGAAAGGGGCCGATGGCAAGGAGATCGCCGACCGGATCCGGGAGATCGTCAACAAAGAAAAAGGCGATGAGAAATACTATATCGCCGGTGATCCGGTGGCACGGGATACCTTCGGGGCCGAGATGTTCAGCCTCATGGGCCTCTTCTCTCCCATTGCGGGCATGATCATGTTCCTGGTCATCTACCTGATGTTCCGAAACCTCGCGCTCTCGTTCACCATGATGGGGGTGGCGATGATCAGTATTATCTGGTCCATGGGCCTGCTCATCGGGCTGGGTTTCCCTATTCACATCATGAGCTCCATGAGCCCGGTATTCCTCATGGCCATCGCCACGGACAGCATCCATATCTTCAATGAGTTCTACTTCCGGTGCCGCGAGGGAAAGGACAAAAAGACGGCCATCCTGGAGACCATGGCTGCCGTCGGGCGTCCGGTCCGTTACACGGCGCTGGCCACCGCGGCGGGCTTTGGCGTCCTGGTCTTCATGCATATCATTCCCGTCAAGATATTCGGGGCTCTGGTGGGTTTTGGAACAGTGATCTTGAGGCTTCTCTCCTTCAGCCTCATCCCGGCGGTTCTCAGCCTCCTGAAGGAAGAGAATATCCGTCGGGCCTCTATGAGGGAGGATATCGACACAAGCCCTGTCTCTCAGGGATTGAAGACCCTGGCCGGTCTGGGCGCCACCCGCCCCAAAGCAACGGTGCTGGCCGGCCTCCTCCTCTTGGGGGTTGCTGTAATGGGAACCACAAAGATCATCGTCAACAACAACATGGT
>JACQCA010000005.1 GCA_016201865.1 Nitrospirota bacterium | reverse complement strand
TTGGTGAAACGAGGGTCGGGCCAGACCACGCCCGCCTGGAGCGCGCCGTCGTCCTCGGTCGCGTAGGAGATCGTCTGCCCGGTCCGAGCCGGCGCGGCCGGGGCCGGGATCGCGGGAGTGCGCACCAGCCAGACGTAATAGATGATGCCCTTGTCTTTGCCGACGGTTACCCCGTTGCCCATGTACACGCTCCAGGCCGAGGCGGAATCATTTGCATCGGTCGTCGAGGTCCAGTAGATTGAAGTGGTGCCGCCCTGAATGTTGCTGAACCCTTGCGCCGGATCGTTGAGCCATGCGGCGGTATTTATCTGGCCGTAATGGATGAGGCTGCGCAACTCGCGCCGGTTCGGCAGGCGCCAGTCGTTGGCGCCGCAAAGATCGAAAGCGGCGGCGTAGGTGAAAACCGAAGGATTCCCGGTCCAGATCCACAGCGTGGTGTCCGGCACACGCACCCATTCGAGCCCGGTGAGCTGATCCGCCACGCAGTTGCCATTGGAAGCGGGATCCACAAGCAGCACGAAGCGCGGGACGGGCCATGCCACGCCGGCCTGGCGCTCGCCGTCCTCGCCCGTGCCGGAACACTCGCGGTTCGCCCCGGTCTCCGAATAGCACGCGACCTGGCCGGTGCGCGGAAGCGCCGTGGCGCTCACCGTAAGCGTCGTCTGGCCCGAGACGCCCCCGAGCGTTGCCGTGATGGTGGTCGTGCCCACAGCGACCCCGCTGACACTGCCGCCCGCGCTCACCGTCGCCACCGATGTGTTGGATGAACTCCAGGTCACCAGGTTCGTGATGTCCTGCGCGGTGTTGTCCGAATAGGTGCCGGTAGCCGTAAACGACCGGACCGAGCCTTTCGCCACTGCGGCGTCGCGCGGCGTGACGGCGATGGCGGTAAGGTTGGCGATCGTTGTATCAATGACCCATGTAAAGCTTGCCGGGGTCGGATCGGTATTTCCTGCGGCATCCGTCGCCCTCACATCGAAGGTATGGGAGCCGTCCGGAAGGGCGGTATAGTCCTTGGGGGATAGGCAAGCGGTGAAGGCGCCGGCATCTATTGAACACTCAAAAGTGGCTCCCGCCACGGTAGATATAAATGTGAAGCTTGCCGAGGCGACGGCTGACGGATTTGGAGGATTGGAGGTGATAAGGGTATCCGGGATCTCGATCGGCGTGACGGTCAGGTTGACCGGGATCGTCAAAGGGCTTCCCAGTGCCGGATCTCCCGTTGTCTCGCAACTGCCGGTAATCGTGATCGTCCCGGTATAGGTCCCCGGTGTTAAAGCCGTGTGAATGACATCAATCGATACGGAAAGGGCGGCGGAGTTAAGAGAGGCAAGAGTCCCGGCGGCCGGGCTGACCGAAAACCACGATTGTCCATCCACGGTCACGATGGATAATACGGTGTAGGAGAGCGCGCAATCCCCGTCGTTTTTTAGTGTGATCGTAAGGGGAGAAGGATTGGGTCCCCCTTGGACGGCCAGGCGGACGAGGCTGCTTGGGGTTCCTTCAGACCCGAAGGTGGCGGCGGATTCGGTATTTTCAGTGCCTCCCCCTCCATCCAATCCGCAGGCGGCGAGTGTAATGGCAAAAAGAGCTATAGGGGTTATATTTTTCCACATTAACGCCACAATGATTTTGAACCGCTACTCCAATTTCCCGCCGGTGTTTAAATTAACGGAGCCGCTATCAAGTCCGCCCCAGATGATCATCTTCGTGCCGGTCCAAACCGCGACATGGAATTCTCTTGCCGTCGGCGCGTTGGTCGTGGGTAAGGGTGTGGAAGACCAGGTATCGGCAACCGGATCGTAGATCCCGCCGGTGTTCACGAAAGTGCCGCCGAACCCGCCCCAGATCACCATCTTGGCGCCGGTCCAGACAGCGGTGTGATAATATCTTACGGTCGGCGCGTCGGCCGTTGGCAAGAGAGACCAGCTATTTGCAACCGGATCATAGGCGCCGCCGCTGTTTAGACGATTAAAGGCGCTGTCTTCTCCTCCCCAGACGATCATCTTAGAGCCGGTCCAGACCGCCGTGTGATACTTTCTTGCCGTCGGCGTATTGGCCGTTGAAAGGGTAGTCCAGCTATTTGAAACCGGATCATAGCTCCCGCCGGTGTTGAGATAATTGACGCCATCATACCCCCCCCAGACGATCATCTTCGCACCAGTCCAGACCGCGGTGTGCAAAAACCTTTCCGTCGGCGCGTTGGTTGGGGATATGGGCAACCAGCTATTTGAAACCGGATCATAGATCCCGCCGCCGTAGCCAGAACCGGTATCATCACCCCAGACAATCATCTTCGTTCCGGTCCAGACCGCGGTGTGACGACTGCGGGCGCTCGGCGCGCCGGTCGTGGATACGGAAGACCAGGCATCCGTTGCAGGATCATAGACCCCGCCGGTGTTGAGATAATTGACGCCATCATACCCCCCCCAGATGATCATTCTCGTCCCGGTCCAGATCGCGGTGTGGCCGACTCTTCCCGTCGGCGCGCCGGCCAGTTGTAGGACAGACCAGGCATCCGTCGCCGGATTGTAGAGCCCGCCGGTATTGAGATAGCCTGCGCTGCTGATTCCGCCCCAGACGATCATCTTAGAGCCGGTCCAGACAGCGGTAGGCGAACTGCGCTCCGACGGCGTGCCGGCGGTGGCGGTGGCCGACCAGACCGCGGCCGGTTTATACACCCCGCCGGTGTTGAGCCGACCGGCGCTACCACCCCCACCCCAGACAATCATCTTTGTTCCGGTCCAGACCGCCGTATGATATCTTCTTCCAGCCGGCGCGTTGGTCATAGAAATGGCGGTCCAGCTACCATTAGAACCATTAGCCGGATCATAAATCCCGCCGTCGTTGAGAAAACCGGCGCTGCCTTGTCCACCCCAGACGATCATCTTCGTTCCGGTCCAGACCGCGGTGTGACGAGCGCGGACGGGCGGCGCGGTGGTGATGTCTGTGGGGGACCAGCTGTTTGTCGCCGGATTATAGAGTCCACCGTCGTTTAGATAGTTGTTAAGATTAATAGCTCCACCCCAGATAATCATCTTTGTTCCGGTCCAGACTGCGGTGTGACGAGCGCGGGGGGCCGGCGCGGCGGTGATGTCTTCTGTGGGAGACCAGGCGTCCGCCACCGGATTATATCTTCCCCCGGTGTTGAGACCGGAACTCCCGGTGCTATCGTCTCCATCACCCCAGACAATCATCTCCGTCCCGGTCCAGACCGCGGTGTGACCAGATCTTGGCGAAGGCGCGTTGTATGAGGACATGGAGGCCCAGGTTTTCGAAGCCTCATCATAGATCCGGCCATCGCTTAGAGGGCCGGTGCTACCCGTTCCACCCCAGACAATCATCTGCGTTCCGGTCCAGACCGCGGTGTGACCATATCTTCCCAATGGCGCGCCGGATGTGGGGAGGGAGGTGGTAGACCAAGTATTGGAAGTCGGATTATAACTCCTGCCGTCGTTTAGCTCGCCGGCGCTACCAAAGCCACCCCAGATGATCATCTCCGTCCCGGTCCAGACCGCGGTATGGTAATTTCTTGGCGTAGGCGCGTTGTTCGTGGGCATGGAAGACCATGTATCTGTCGCCGGATCATACACCCCGCCGCTGTTGATAATATTGCCGGTATTGTCCATTCCACCCCAGATGATCATCTGGGTTCCGGTCCAAACCGCGGTGTGGCCGTCGCGCGCAGATGGAACGTTAAGACCGATTCTGGTGGTAGGAAGCCAGGCCTCCTCCAGGTTGACGACATCCTGTGTCAAGGCGGATTGATCCGACGAGATGACCGCCGTGGTTGGAGAGACGGTCAGGTTCACCGAGATGTTGATCGGGCTTCCGACCGCCGGCTCTAACGTGGAGGCGCAGGTTCCTGTAAGCGTGATCGTCCCGGTATAGGTTCCCGGAGTTAATTGGGTCGTCATGACTTCAATCTGGACGAAAAGGGTTGTGGAGGCAAGTGAAGCAAGGCTCCCGCTGGTCGGCGGGCGGATCGATAACCACAGTTTCCCGTCCACGGTGACGGCGGCCGCACTATAGTCGAGGGAACAGTCCCCGTTATTTTTCAACGTGATCGTGAGGTCGGCAGGGTTCGGCCCGCCCTGGACCACCTTTGCGCTCAGACTTCCGGGAATCTCCTCGCTCCCGAAGACGGCCGTGACATTGTTGGGAGGAGTCTCGCCGGTATTGGACCCGCCGCCCTCGAACAAACCGCAGGCCGCAAGGGCGGCAGACAAAAAGAGGAATAAAGTCAGACTCGATAGACCTCGCCAGCTTCTCATCTCTTCCCTCTTCCCAAAAAAGACGGGTGGAAATACAGAGGAGAATATCTTTTGATTCATAAATAACATAGTCACGAACGGCCGTCAATCCGGCAAAAGACCTATTTTCAGACAAAAAAAGAGTTATGCGGGATAGCCCAGGAGAGCTATAAAACCGGCATTGACAAACCGGCCAACCGAATCTATAATCCCCCACACGATATAATCCGTAAAATCGAAGGACGCCTTCAACGATGAACCGTATACCTTTGCCCGTTTCTGTCTTCCTCACGATCCTATTCACGCTCGTCATCACCGCAATGAATGCCTCTTCCCAATCCACCGGCTCTTGGACGAGAGCGGCGCCCGCCCCGACCCCGCGAACCGAAGTCGCCGTCGCGGCCCTCGACGGCAAGATCTATGTCGTCGGCGGGTTCAAGGGGTTTGAAGCGACCTCCATAGGTCGAGGCCTATGATCCTGCGACCGACCGCTGGACCGAGAAGGCGTCCCTTCCAACGGCGCTTCACCATGCCGGAATCGGGGCCGCGAACGGGAAACTCTATGTCGTCGGCGGATTTCAGGGCAGCCTTTCCTGGACGGCTCAGACCTCGATCTTCGAGTACGACCCGAAGGCGGACCGCTGGACCGGCAAGCCGCCGATGCCGACGGCGCGCGGCGGGCTTGCGGTCGGCGTTCATAACGGAAAACTCTATGTCGTCGGCGGTTACGCAGACGGGAATAATGCCGCGGCCAATGAAGTGTACGATCCTGCGACGAACACATGGAAACGATTGTCTCCGTTGCCCACGCCGCGCGACCATCTCGCCGTCTCGGTCGTCGGCGACACTCTTTACGCCGTCGGTGGACGGATCAAATCATCCTACCGCAACAACCTCGGCGCGAATGAGGCCTACGATATTTCAAACGACCGATGGACGACGAAAGCGCCGCTTCCGACCGCACGAAGCGGGATCGCCTCGGCCGTGCTGGGCGGCCGGATCTTTGTTTTCGGCGGGGAATCCCCGGACGGAACGTTTCATGCGAACGAGGCCTACGATCCTGCGGCCGACCACTGGACGGCGATGGCCCCGATGCTGACCTCGCGCCACGGCCTCGGCGCGGCCGCCGTCGGCGATAAGATTCATGTCCTCTGCGGCGGAACAAAACCCGGCGGCATGGCCAGCAATGCGCATGAGGTGTTTACGATACCCGCCGTGGCCTCAAGCCGGATTGACAAAAACAGGTTATTTCCGTATAGTTTTACATCATTGAGTAGGAACAGTCGAGGTCAAGAGCCATGAAGAAATCAAACCTTTCAGTCAAAGAAGTCGAACAGGCCATTGAGTCCTTTGAGATTGAAGACCAAAAGAAACTGATAAAGGACCTTCCCAAGCTATTGAAGTTTTCTTCCGCGGATTTTGGACTTCTCAAGTCGGCGGAATCCGCATTCGGTTTCTGGGACAACCCGGAAGACCAGATCTATGACAACCTACAGCTAAACCAAGGGGATGATTCGGAATGAAAGTAGCTGACCTGACGGTTGAAGAATTAAGGGCGTTGATCAAGGAAGCGGTTCAGGAAGAACTCCGATGGCTTCTGGGCGATCCCGACAAGGGGCTCGAGTTACGACACGAGTTTGAAGAAAGACTACAGGCTTCTCTTGCATCAACGGAACGGGTTCCCTTTGAAGAGGTGAAAAAAAGGTTCAAACTGCCTTGATCTATCGGATCGACTTCACGCCCCAGGCCTTAGATGACCTCTCACTGCTTGATCCTCCGACAGCCCGAAGAATTTCATCGAAGATCGAATGGCTTGCTGAAAATTGTGAGCGAATAACTCCAGAACCTCTATCAGCAAAATACAAGGGGCTGTATAAACTTCGGATCGGGGATTGGAGGGTTCTCTATACGGTGAAATCGCAGGAGCACGTCGTCACCATCCATGCGATCGGTCATCGAAGCAAGGTCTACAAAATTTAGCCGAGTTGTTATAAAAGCACTCCAGTCCTACTTTTATCTCCCAAACATATCCACCACCTCAAACCGCGCTGCCGGCGAAGCGATCTATCGATTTACCCGAAGGATGGCCACGCACCCTGCGGGTGCTCGCCATGACGACGGGGAAAGGAAGGCTATCTCTGTTCTTGGGCCTGACACCTTTCTTGACAATCCCCTTCCCGAAACCTATAATGCCTCACACGATATCACCCATAAAATCGAAGGCGGGATAACCTATGCAATCCACGATCAAGGCTGCGTTTCTCGACAGCGCCGAAGTCAAACAACGTTTCGTCGGTCAGTATGCCGATAAAATTGCGCAGGTGGCCGAGCTGATGATCGCGGCTTTGAAGCAGGGCCGCAAGGTTCTTCTGTTCGGAAACGGCGGCAGCGCAACGGACGCCTCCCACATCGCGGCCGAGCTGGTCGGCCGGTACGCGAAGAACCGCAAAGCGCTCCCGGCCGTCGCACTGACGACCGATATGTCGGTCATCACCAGCACCGGCAACGATCTCGATTTCTCCGAGATTTTCTCGCGCCAGATCGAGGCCTTGGGGAAAAAAGGCGACATCGCCGTCGCAATCTCGACCTCCGGGAAATCGCCGAACGTTTTAAAAGGCGTCGAGACGGCGCGCGCGATCGGGATGACCACGATCGGGTTCACCGGCGGAACCGGCGGAGCCCTGGCCGAGCGCGTGGATCATGCCTTCATTGTTCCCACGAAAGTCACGGCCCGCATTCAGGAGACCCATATCACGCTGGGCCATGTGATCTGCGGCCTGATCGAAGACGCCTTTTGAACGATTGTGAAACAAAAGAAAAATTCCATAACCCCTTTCATCGACTTTTCCGGCATCCGGACTTATCCACTCAAAGACCGCAAAAGCAAGGTCTCGATCAACGAGTTCGGCCGGCCCTATCAAGGTCCGGATCGGATCACGCCCTTCATTGATTCGCTGCCGGCTATCTTAGCGGCTAAGGATTTTAAGGCCGTGATTCAGGCCGTCGTGACGGCCCACAAACGAAAACGCCCGGTCATCGTCGGTATGGGCGCCCATCTCACGAAGGTCGGACTGAACCCGATCCTGATCCATCTGATGGAACGCGGCGTGATCTCGGCGCTGGCCGTGAACGGCGCGGTGATCATCCACGACTTCGAGCTGGCCATGGCCGGCAAAACCTCCGAAGATGTAGACGAACAGCTCGGCAGCGGGGCCTTCGGCATGGCCGAGGAGACCGGCCGCTGTCTCAACGAGGCGATCATCAAGGGGGTCGGGCAAGGCATGGGGATCGGCGAGTCCGTCGGAAGATGGATCCACGAATCGAAAGCGCCCCATAAGCGTCACAGCCTCATGGCTACCGGTTACCGGTTGGGGATCCCCGTGACGGTCCATGTTGCCATCGGCACGGACATCATCCATATGCATCCCTCCGTCAGCGGCGCCGCGCTCGGCGAGGGCTCGCTTCTCGATTTTCGGCGCCTGGCGGCGGTCGTCGCGCGGCTCGAAGGCGGCGTCTATCTTAATATCGGATCGGCCGTGATTCTGCCCGAGGTTTTTTTAAAAGCCCTGACGCTGGTCCGAAATTTAGGTCACACCGTGGACCGTTTCACCACGGTCAACATGGATTTCATCCAGCAGTACCGGCCGCTGACCAATGTTGTCCGCCGCCCGACTCAAAACGGCGGGCGCGGCTACTCGCTCACCGGCCACCACGAGATCATGGTGCCGCTGCTCGCGGCCGGAATTATAGAACGCATATCACGACCGCGATGACCAAAACCCGCTCGCCTTTTTCCTCGTACCGTTCCAAGATTAAGACGACCCGTCAACTCAAACCAATCTTGTCACGACTCCAAAGGCAAGGCCGGCGGATCGTTTTCACGAACGGCTGCTTTGATCTGATCCATATAGGACATCTTCGGTATCTACAGCGCGCACGGCGGCACGGAGATTATCTGGTAGTCGGGATCAATAGCGACCGGTCGGTGAGGAAGATCAAGGGTCCCCTTCGTCCGCTTCTCCCGCAGTCCGAACGCGCCGAGGTCCTTGCGGCCTTGTCCTGCGTGGATTACGTCACGATCTTCGATGAATCCGATCCCCTATCGGTGATTACAGCGCTCCGGCCGGATGTACTGATAAAAGGCAGCGACTGGGATAAAAATGAAATCATCGGTCGGGAGGTCGTCGAGCGCCACGGCGGACGGGTCCGTCGTGTCCCGTTCATCAAAGGCGTCTCGACCACACGGATCATCGAAAAAATTTTAAACTGTAGGGGCGGGTTTAAAACCCGCCCCTACAGTGCCACACCATGAATAAACCCGTACAACATCCCTCATTCTTAAAACCGTTCATCAAGCCCGCACTTAAAATCGTCCGAAGCGACCGGAGACGGATCGTCTTCTCCAAGACAATAGGGTCACACTTAATGACTTGAATACTTGCGAAACGAATAATCTGTTATGTGTTCGCTGTGAATTCTAATGTTAGCGGTATTGCACGCGCTATAGAGTCACCCACAGGCGAGGAACGTTCACACCGTTCACGCAAGTGAGCAACTTGTTCAGGAGTCGCACTTGGAGCAGAAAGTCGCACAGTATAAGAAATACCATCATATCCGGACCCTGTCGCACCTTCTAATCCCAAGTACGCTTGAACATTAAAATGCCCAGTCGCTTCCACTGAGAGACTCTCGATTTTGAGACCGAGGAAGGAAGCGTGCATTGCTACTAAATCAACATCGCAAGCGGCAAGTGTTGCGAGAAACATCTGCATTGGGTTGAGTTCATCATCACCGCCGAGGTGAACAACCATACCCTTAAACTCAACCCGTGAACGGGAGCCGCCAACCCAGTATGCGACCATACAGGATTGCGATCTGCTTTGGTGGAGTCTTGCTTGCACATATTTTTGAACTCCAACATTTCAGTAACGTTGACACCATTAATTTCGGTAACTTGGCTCATTTTTTCTCCTTTTGATTAGATATTGATAAACAATACTTTGCTGACAGAAGACGGGTTGCCTAACGAGTCTGTAGAAAAACCCCATCGCAATGTCGTCCAATGGGGCGAACCGGTCGAGCGGCAGGCCGGTTCGACAATGTCGTCATCGTTTCGTGCCAGCCTTGCCGGTTGTCCTCATTTCCCCGTGACTGGTGGCCC
>JACQCA010000036.1 GCA_016201865.1 Nitrospirota bacterium | reverse complement strand
CTCTATAAGCTGCTTTATCTTTTCTCGCGCTTCGGCTTGGGTCATGGAGGCAAGGTCCAAGGTGAAGAGATGCCCGCATCATAACAATTCCAAAGAGGCAAATCAATGCGGGATACAGGAGAGAATGGTTCGCGGAGTTTATCTCCGCGATGAAGTCCGTAGGTCAGTCGGAGAGGAGCAGTTCATGGATCAAGCACCGGGCCGTGACCGAGGCCCAGTCTCGGGCCCCGGTGATCTTCCCGATCATCATTCCCTCCCGGTCTAAGATAAATGTGGCCGGGATGGCCAGCACGCCGTAGGCATCGCCGACCTCCCCTTCTCGGTCCAGAAGAATGGGGCATCTGATCCGATGCGTGTTGCGGAAGGCCTCGACCCTTGCAGGCGATTCTCTGAGATTGACGGCCAGAAGCGCAAAGGCCTCGTCCCGAAAGTCCTGATAGAACCGATCGAGCGCGGGCATTTCGCGGATGCAGGCCTCGCACCAGGTGGTCCAGAAATTCAGAAGAACGATTTTCCCCCGAACGTTTTCCAAGCTTACACGTCGACCGTCCAGGGCCGTGATTTCAAAGTCCGGCGCGAACCGTCCCGCCCATGTCCCTATAATCCCGAGAGGACTCCGCCCGACTCTCTCGAGCCGATCTAAAACGGTTCCATGCACGGCGCACCCCCTTCCGCACATCCTCAGGCAGGCCCGCCCATGATCGCCTTGAGCCGTCTGCTCCGGCCGGAGCGACGCAGTTTTTTGATCGCCTGCGCCTCGATCTGACGGATCCGCTCCCGCGTCAAGGACAGTTGCCGGCCGACCTCCTCCAATGTGCATTCTCGGATCGTCCCCAGGCCGAACCGGAGCCGTAAGACCCGTTCTTCTTGCGGCGTCAGCGTCGCGAGCACGCGGTCGACCTGACGGGCCGCCTCCCGGAATTCGGCCGTCAGAGACGGCACCGGCGCCGAATCATCCGGGATCATATCCTCCATCGCCCGCGTCGAATCGCCGATCGGTTCCTGAAGCGACACCGGTTCCGCTATCATGCGGGAGGCCTCGCCCAACAGACGAATCGGAAGCCCCGCATTCTTCGCAACGGCAGAAGGCGCAGGCCGAACGCCCCGTTGTTGGAACAAGGCCTGCTCCGACCGCAGCAGTTTCGAGCGGGCCTCCAAGAGATAAACCGGAATCCGGATCAATTTGGATTGATTCGCCATTGAGCGGGTCATCGCTTGACGGATCCACCAGGTTGCATAGGTGCTGAATTTGCATCCCCGGGCCGGATCGAAACGCTCCGTCGCCTTCAACAGCCCGATGTTCCCTTCCTGAATGAGATCGAGAAGCGACATTCCCCGCCCCGTGTATCTTTTTGCGACGCTGATCACGAGCTTCAGATTGGCCGTCGCCAGGGCATCGCGTCCCTCACGGAAGAGCCGTTCGCCTTTTTTAACGGCATGCTTCATTAGGCGTTTTCCTTCCGTGATTTGACGGGAGAAGAAGGCCTCCTGGTCGCGCGTGAGGAGCGGGCCGTTTCCAAGCGACCGAAAATAGGCCCATTGAACATCATCGGCCGAACGCTCCGAACGAGCCGGTTCTTCCTTTTCGGCCACACGCGGCCGTCTCAAGCGACGCGGCGCCCAAATTCCAGACAGATCCTCTTCCTTCTCATCCAGTTCCTCTTCGGAATCCTCCGCTCCGGGTGAGAAGACGCTCGCCCTTCTAATATCCCGTTGAAGCGCGGTTTCGATCATGGCCGATGACTCCTCAATGCGCAGGGTTGTAGATGCAGAACGGCTCTTCGGCCAGATAATCTCCCGTCATCCCGTATGCCCGGGCACGGCAGCCTTCGCAGATATGGCGGAACTCGCAGATCCCGCACTTCCCTTTCAGTAAATTCGGATCCCGAAGGTCCTGAAGAACAGCCGAGTCCGACCAGACCTCCCCAAAGGTCTGCTTCATTAAATTCCCGGCCGATACCGGAAGATAGCCGCAGGGATAGACCTCGCCTCGGTGCGAGATGAAGCACATCCCGGTCCCGGCAAGACAACCTTTTGCGGAATGAGCCGGCGCATCCGTTTTGACCTTTGTTCCCGGTGCGATGAAAGGCTGCGGCTCGATCCCCTTGCTCTTATCCTCCATAATATGCTGCGCACGGATCCGGACGAAGTGCGGCGCGCAGACCGCCCTCAAATCGATCATTACCGTCTTGGATTTTTCATACATCCAGTTCAGTATGCGCTCATACTCCTGAGCCTCCACCTGCATGGCCGGCGCGATCTGAAGACCGCAGCCGACCGGCACCAGGAGAAATAAGTGCCACGCATCGACTTCCAGACTCATCATCAGATCCAGCATCGTCTCAAGTTGAGCGGCGTTTTGTGTCGTGACGGAGGTGTTGATCTGCATGAACAGGCCAAGCCGCTTCAAATTCCGGATGCCGTCGATCGCGGCCTCAAAGGCTCCCGGCACACGGCGGAACGAATCATGGGTGACGGCATCGGCTCCATCGAGGCTGATGCCGATGCGATCAAACCCGGCGGCTTGAATTCGTTCGGCAACGGCGGGCGTGACAAGCGTGCCGTTTGTGGCGAGGCCCATTCGAAAACCGATGGATTTTCCATGCCGGGCCAGTTCGTATAAATCCGACCGCAGCAGCGGTTCTCCTCCGGTCAGCACCAGCGCCGGTCGGCAAACCTCGGCGATCTGGTCCATGATCTGAAAGCAGTCCTGTGTGGGAAGGTCGTCGGATGCGGCCAGTTCGGTGGGATTCGCGCGGCAGTGAAGGCAGCGCAGATTGCATCCGCGCGTCAATTCCCAGTAAATGCGGCGCGGGATCAGTCTATGGGAAACGGATTGGGCCGCCATAAAGACCCCCTCCTCTCCTCAGAACAGCAGATGGATCGCCGCCCCAAAAGGGTCGTCCGCCCCCCTCGCCGGATCATGACCGATGATCTTCCAGTCGCCGTCCTCGAGGACCAAATGGTGATCGGCCTCAAACCAGACATCAATATGCGTCGGTTCCTCGGTCGCGGTCGGAGACGGCCTCCCTTGTTTCAAAATGGACACGCCGAACAACGCGCCGGTGCAGGTCACCCGCGCAGTGCCTTTTTCACGATCCACCACGATCTTGGTGAAAAGATGCCGAGAGGAAAGCCGGTCGTACCGCGTGAAAATATCTTTCCAGATCCGGGACGTCTCTTCCTTGCGAAGGCCTCGGTTCTGATAGTTCTTTGAATAGACGGCCGTGATACCGGAAAGGTTTTTTGTGCGGAGGGCCTCTTCCGCTCGATTAAAGGCCGCCAAGACGGCCTTGAGCGCCTCTGGATCGGCCTGAACCTCGGCGCCCTCCATGATATCCGTCACGGCAACGGCCGGGCCGCCGAATAAAAGGAGAAGAACCACCCCTAATCCCGCCATTTTCCATGCCGTTCTCATAGATCCTCCTTCTTCCCCTTTGCTTGAACAGGGAAAGAGGTTTCCGTTGCGGTAAAACGCGACCGGTCAAGCAAGATGGGTTAGGGCCAATACTCGGCCGTGGCCTTGATGTAGCCGAAGAGGATGTCGTGCCGCGCCAGAATCCCGACGAGTTTATCGCCCTTCATCACGGGCACACGGATCAGATGCGCCTCTTCCAGGAAACGGATGGCATCGCCGACCGGCGTATCGATCTGAATCGTCTTGACATCCCTCGTCATGATCTCTTCGGCCCGAACCTTCTCCAACCCCCGGCCTTCCATCAAAACCTTCAGCAGATCAAATTCGCTCACCAGCCCCATCAGGCCCCCGCCCTCGTTCACCACCGGAAGACTCCCAAAGTCAAATTGGGTAAGCTGCGAGGCGATATGCCGCCCCGAATCGGACGGTCCGCAGGTCACAATCTCGTGCTCCATAAGCACCTCGGCCGTCAGTCGGTGAAAGTTCCGCTTCTCGGTTAAGAATTCCGTGCGTCTCATCGGTCCGCCTCCCGAGCCCGCTTAGGACTCTCTTATTTATGGGGCCATGCCAAACAGTTACGATATTACATTAGCGCGCTGCCGGACCGCCGTCAATTCCTCAAAAGGACTATCCCGCAGGAAAAAATGGACTACCTCATCTTCATCTGGTTCGCGTGAAGGTGTATTCTGGAGAGAGAATGGGGCTATGGTATTATAGCCCAAGAGGAGTAGGGGAACGTCATAGATAGCGAGTGACGAGATGGAAGAGCGGCGGGGAGAGGATCGAGAGAACCAGCAAGAGGGTCAAGGCGATCATAATCACGGTGCTGGTCCAGGCGATGCCGTTAAACAACCCGGAATTGACATATTTCCCCATAAGCTCCTTCTTGTTGATCAACAGGAGCATGAAGATGAGAACGAAGGGAAGCATCAGTCCGTTGATCACCTGGGAGATGAACATGATGGAGACGAGATGGGCCTCCGGAAGCAGGATGAGGAGGGCCCCGATCGCCACTAGGCCGGTATAGAGCCAGAAAAATTGCGGGGCCTCGCGAAAGGTTTTATCCACCCCCGTTTCCCATCCGAAGCCTTCGCAGATATAATATGCCGTCGCCAAAGGCAGGATCGAGGCGGCAAAGAGCGAGGCGTTGGCCAGCCCGATCGCAAACAACGCGGCGGCATACTTCCCGGCCAGCGGCGACAGCGCCCGGGCGGCATGCGCCGCCGTATCGATATGAATGCCTTCTTTGAACAAGGTCACCGCGCAGGTCACGATGATAAAGAAGGCCACCACATCGGTCAGGATGCAACCGACGATCACATCCCATCGAGAAGCCTCATACTGCTCGACCTTGATCCCCTTATCCACCACGGCCGATTGGAGGTAGAACTGCATCCAGGGCGCGATCGTCGTCCCGATCACCCCGATCAGCATCGTCAGGTAGCCGGGTTCAAACGTAAACGTCGGGACGACCGTCTGACGGAGAATCTCGCCCCAGGGCGGGTGGGCCAGGAAGCCCGAGACGATGTAGGTGAAATAGATCAGGCATGCGAAGAGAAAAATTTTCTCGACAAAACGATACGTCCCCTTGACCACCAGCCACCAGACGAACCACGCCCCGAGAGGAACCGAGAGGTATTTGCTGATCCCGAAAATCTCCATGCTGGCAGCCCAACCCGCGAATTCGGCCGTGGTGTTTCCCAGATCCGTGATCAGGAGTGCGATCATCAGATTGAAGGTCGCTCTCACGCCGTAATTCTCCCGAATCAGATCGGCCAACCCCTTTCCGGTCACCACCCCCATCCGGGCGACCATTTCCTGAACCACGATCAGCGCGATCGTGATCGGAATCAGCGTCCAGAGAAGGGAATAGCCGAAGTCCGCGCCCGCGATGGAATAGGTCGTGATGCCGCCGGCGTCGTTATCCACGTTGGCCGTGATGATTCCCGGACCCAAAACGGCCAGGAAAAGAACGAACCGGGCCTTTGTCTGCGTAAGAAACGACATGCGCGCCTTATTTGAGACGACGGGGCTTCTTCTTTGAAACCGGCGGAACAAGGAGATCCACGATGTCGTCGATCGTAACAACGCCCAACATCTTCCGGTCCCGATCCACCACCGGGATGGCGACCAGGTTGTACTTGGACATCGTCTTCGCGACCTCGGTTTGGTGCGTCTCCGGCGTGACGGTCTTCAGGCGGGTGGTCATGATCTCGGAGAGACGGGCCTCCGGTGTCGCCATGATGAGCTCTCGAAGCGAAAGGACCCCGATAGGCCGTCCATTCGGGTCCGCCATGTACACGTAGTAGATCGTCTCCACATCCGCCGACTGCTTCCGGATGATTTCAATCGTCTCCCCGGCCGTGAGGTCCGGTGAAAAGGTGAGGAACTCGGTGGTCATGAGCCCGCCGGCCGTGTCTTCGGTATGAGCCAGGAGATCCTGAACCTCTTTCGCATCCTCCCGGTTCATGAGCGCCATGAGTTTCTGCGCCTTCGGCGGAGGGAGATCCCCGAGAACGTCCGTCGCCTCATCGGGCGGCATCCGCTCCAAGATATCAACGGCGTGCTCCGGATCCATCCGGCTCACGATTTCAACCTGGACCGCCGGTTCGAGTTCGTGCAGGACCTCGGCCGCCGCCTTGAGGTCCAAGGACTCGTAAAAAACGATGCGGTCCCGGGCGGGCATCTGTTGGATCACGGAGGCCAGATCGGCCGGGTGCATCCGGTTTAACAATCCCCTCGGAACGCTGAGCGTAAGCCGGGTAATCTTCGGCTTCAAATGCTCCAGATAATTCCAGCCGATCAAATGATGCGGCAAGCGATGGTGAATAAAACGTCCCAGCTGATCTTTGATCCGACGACCGAGCAGTCGCCGGATCAGCCCTCGAATGCCCACGTCGGCCGCGATCAGGCAGAAATGGCCTTTGACCTCTCCGAGCTTCAAATCATTGACACGAACGATCTTGGCTCCATTCACATCCACAATCTGTTTGTCCAAAATATCTCTTGCGATCAGGATATCGTTTTCCTTGACCGCATCGAGCTTGATTTCCCTCCCAAGGATATTAAGCGACAAAAACTTTTTATTGAAGAAAGCCACCTGCTCCCATGGAATCACCACCGGTTCTCGGGGACCCTTGACCACCACGAAGGCCACCTTTGGGAAGATCTCCCCGGGTGAAACGATGAAGTCCTGGACGCGGCCGATCTCGTCGCCGGCCGCATCCAGCGCCGGTTTCGACAAGACCTCGCTGACGAAGACTTCCCCCAGAAAGTACCGGGGCGAACCGGCCGGACGCACCCTCCCCGGTGTAGAATTGCTCTCCCTCATGCCCGCCTTCCTCCACTTAAACCGAAGCCAAGAAACACCTCGGCATCCATCGGCGAGATCTAAACCTCAGAATATCGGACTCTCGGCCTTCTGTCAATAAAGAGGAAAGGCGGCACGGGAGTTGATCCGTGAAATCGTGATTGTGGCCATGGGGTCTTCTTTTATTTATTCTATTGGTGATCGGTTTATGGGTCCGACCGTCCCTGAAACCGTCCGTCCTTGAAAATAGGCGCCGCGTTTCCGAAGGTTTTTTTCCGGAGATTTTCCATGAACTCGAGCGTGACGACGCTCCGGCCTTCCTCACGCGCATGGCGCTCCACGCGCCCTTTGATCATCTTTTGAAGAAAGTAGGGGAGTCGAGAGAGACGCTCAGCGGCTTCTTTGGACCAGATCAGATGAGTTTCCTTCTCCTCCATTGGCACAATCCTCATCCCCCCTTTGGGCGTGTAGAGACACCAGATATCCTCGTCCATATAATCGCCGTGAGAGGCATACGGCCGTGCGCGGCATCCCCCGCAGAGATCGACATACTCGCAGTCGCCGCATTTGCCTTTCAGCGCCGGCCGACGCAGATCCTCGAAGACAGACGACTGCTCCCATAAAACGGGAAATCCTTCCTTGCGGAGATTCCCGACCGAGATCGGGAGAAACGGGCAGGGCGTCAGATCCCCTTCCGGAGTTATCCGGGCGTAATGCGTCCCGGCCAGACAGCCGCCGGCCTCGTAACCCTGGGCCTTCGTAATCGGGTTGTCCGGGTTTTTCTCGTACACAATCCGCTTGAAGTGAGGGGCGCATCGGGATCGGATAAACATTCCTGGATGTTTTTCTTGCGCCTCTACCAAGTACTCCAGAATCTGCTCGTATTGTTCCGACGTGATATCGGACATTTCCTCTCCCCGTCCGGTACAGACCAGAAAGAAGAGATTGAAGACGCGGGCCTTTTTCCGGTAAGCGAAATCCATGATGGCCGGGACCTCGTCATAATTCATTCGACTCACGGTCGTGTGGACCTGGAACTGGAGTCCGTTACGATTACAGGCCTCGATCCCGTTCAGCGCCCCGTCCAAGGCGCCGGGGAGCGCTCGGAAGGCGTCGTGCCGCTCGGGTTTGAGCGAATCAATGCTGATCGAGACCCCCATCACGCCGGAGGCAAGAAGATCCCGGGCGCGGTGATCCGTCAAAAGAGTGCCGTTCGTTCCAACCACCACCATCATCCCCTTGTCGGCGGCGTATCGCGCGATTCGGGGAAGATCCCTTCGAAGGAGAGGCTCGCCGCCGGTCAGAACCAGGATGACGGCCGGATTGATCCGCACGATTCCGTCAATGACGCGGAAACATTCCTCCGTCATAAGCTCATCCACCGATCCGGCGTCGCGCTCGCCGGCCGAAAGGTAACAATGGGCGCATTGGAGGTTGCAGCGCTTGGTGAGATTCCAGGCGATTAGAAAGGGCCTAAAGTCGGACATGATCGATCACTAAAATACCCAAGTCCTAAACCGCTGTCTATACCTCGAAAGAGGTATTTGCACAGATGAAAACCGGCGCACTCGTTCTTTTGATAGATCGCAAGAAATTCGTTGCGGTGGAAACACAGATGGGGTTTCGGTGTTACTTGAATCGGACAACGTCGTTTACCAACACGTCGTCTCCGATCAGGATTCGACCGATCGCCGAATCCTCGCTCACCTGATCGATCACCACCTCGCCGACGATCACCGGAGTCGGTTTGGGAATCTCACCGGTTTCAGGGTCGTTGACCTTTTCCAAAAAGGCCTGAACGTAACCGCTCATGCCTCCGACCAGACCCTTATTTGATCCTGCGCTCAGCGTGATGAGGCCGGCGTTCTTGCTGATGATTTTCATGTCCGGAACACGGGGAACGGCCTTGGAAATCGCTTGGCCCAGTGAGATGACGTCTTCCCGCGTAATCTCCATATCCCGCCGTCCCTGAAAACTTAAGGTGTGCTGGTCGGCATACATCACGGCCTTGTTCCTGCTCAAGAGACGGAGCTCGATCGTGATCGTCTTATCGCTTCTGGAAAATCGGGTCACCGTTCCCGAAATCACGCCGTCGATCATCCTTTTTTCCATCAATCCCTGAACAAGCTCCGCGGCATCCCGCGCCGAAACACCCCGGAGGGGATCCCGCTCGTAGAGATCCAACCGGCCCGACTTGAACAGGACGGTGGTCAGAATATCCGGAATGGTCTTGACCAGATCGCCCGCCTGACCGGTCTGGTCTGTGAAGTCCATGACGGCCACCCGGAATTTGTAATTTTCAATCGAGACATCTTCGCGAGGACGGAACGGCGCGGTCGGGGGTGGAAGCAGGATTTCCCCACCGCATCCCCACAACCACAGACCGAACGTTACAAAAACAAGACCTTTACGTGCGACTTTTCTACTGGAACCCGACGCCATTCGCGATTCCTTTCATCACTTCAGTCGGGATTTGGCCCATTCACCGACATCAATCGGATTGGCCAGTTCCGCGGCTTTTTTATAGGCCTCCCGGGCCTCTTTCGGCTTGCTCGTCAGCTCGTAACAATAGCCCATCCAGACATAGACCTGCGAGTAGGACCATCGGCTGGAGAGCAAGGCGTTGAAAATCCGCAATGCCTTGTCGCATTGGTTCCGGCGGGCGGCGATCTCACCGAGATAGTAATAGGCCTGGGCGTCCAATCGCCGGGCGTTCAGTGCCTGCTGAACGTAAGTGGTCGCCGTGACCAGGGATTTCTCGCGCGCATCGGGCATCAGGCCCGGAAAGGTCGATTCCACAAGATGCGTGAAACCCATATTGAGGAGGGCATACGAATGATCCGACTTGGCGTCCAGGACGATTTGATAACACATCCGGGCCCGAACACCCTGAATCCCGCGGACCTGCACCCACTGCTCCGGCACGACATTCTCAAGCGGGCTTTCGCGCAGCATATAGTTGCGATGCACGTCGCCGCGCCTCAGCAATTCCTTGATCGGCTGATCCTTCTTGCAATCAATCGGATAGTCGGCTTCTCGAAGCAGAGGCGGGCCGGTGCAGGCCGAAAGTCCGATGCACAGGACGATCAACGCCGGAGGGAAGAGCCGTCTTCCTCGGCCGCCGTAGACTCGACATGCAATCGTGGGTCGCATCATCCCTCCCCGGCTTAAACGGTCGCTATCCTATCATGCATCTGCTCGGATGTCAACCCGACGGCCTTGCCATTTCAATGCTTCTCCATTATAGTAATAACGTCGGAACCGGATGCATCCAATCCCGGGAATCCGTAGAAAAGGAGCCCCAGATGCAAAGAACCCATCGATCGCTTCCCGGAATCGTCGCACTGTCGTTCATCGGAATCGGGTGCGTGAGTCAACAGAGCTTTCAGTCGGTCGTCCAACAACTGGAACGGGAACGCGTCCAGAACGAGCAACTCCGGAAAGAGATCGATCCGATCCGAGCGGAAGCGACAAAACTGAAGGAAGAGAACACCCAACTCGCCGCCGAGAACCAGGGGCTGTTAAAATCGGCCGAAGAAGAGAAAACAAAAGCGCAAGAACTTTCGGCCAAGGCAGAAAGCCTGTCCCGCGAGGTCGCCGCCCTCTCAAGCAAGAAAGGCGTGATCGTCAAGAAACCGGATATGTCCTGGGCCAAGGGATTATCGGACAGCCTGCGGAAAGCCTTTCGAGACGAGATCCGAAAGGGGGATGTCCAGGTTAAACAGACCGAGGACCGATTGACCCTGACCTTAGCCGAGCCGCTTTTATTCGATCCGGACGACGTGGAGATCGCCAAGGAGGGAGAGAACATTCTCATTAAGCTCGGCGAGGTCTTAAAGATGGTCAAGGGACGGCAGATCGTGATCGGCGGCCATCTGGATGATGCGCCGATCGCGCCCTCGATGGCCAAAGAGTTCCCCACTGCATGGGAGTTCACCGGCGCCCGGGCCGTTTCGGTTGTCCGATTCCTTGAGGAAGAGAGCAAAATCAGCGGAAGGGCGCTCACTGCGGCGGCGTACGGCTCCGCCCGCGCCGTCGCCGGCAATTCGACCGACTCCGGCCGGGCCCAGAACCGGCGGATCGATGTGGCGCTGCTGCCGTAGCCGGCCAAAACAGGGAGAGTTTTAAGGAAATGGACATCCTGGAGATCGGATTTCAGCTAATTCCGGAGAATGACCTCTGCATCCACAAAGTGATCAAAGAATCGGCCGGCCTGCTTTCCTTCCTTGTGATAGACTCCTTGAACAAGGGCATGATCTCCTTCTTGAACTTTCGGAAGGGTGGGACTGAAGACCTGCACCGGCTGAATTGTGCCGGACGATGTGGGAGAGTCCTCTTCCAAGGTCAGCATCAAATACTCACTGCCGCGCCGACCGATTTGCATCTCCATGGACCGGACGCGGCCGGTCACCACGACCCGATGACCGTCGTACTGGCCCGGTTCCGCGGCCAGGTCGCTCACACTGACAAGCATCGGAAGCTCTTTCTGCGGCCCTTTTGCCAGGAGGGGATCGGCAGACGCAAGCAACGCCAAGAGCCCGATCAATATTGGCAGGCTTGGTCTGCAAGTTCTTTTTAAGCATCGCTGGAAGCGCATTGGAGGAGGTTTAGTCATGAGAAGCTCTTCTCAAAAGGTTGATTACCACCGCCTTCCCAAACTTCGGATAGGCCTTCTTCTTTTATTATACACCTTAATCGCCGATCAAATCGGCGTCTCGGCCGAATTGATGGAATATATTGAAAAATCACCGATTCAGGTTGTTCAGGAATCGGATAATCCGGAAGCCAACAACAAAATACTGGTCGAGATCTTTCTGGGCTCCGATCGTCGAAACGATCTTGAAACGATCAAGAAAGCGTTCGAGGCCGTCTCGGTCACCCGCATCCGAGTTCAGTTTTTCCGTTTGGGAAACCCGCCGACGAATATCGCGATCGGAAACAATGTCCCGGCCCCCGTGGCGCGGCTGGCAATCCGATTGGCCGTCACCTACAATCGGGATGTCAAGTCACTCCTCCCTCAGTTCCGATTCTTCCCGGATCATATCGCGATCGGGACATCGGCCTTTGATGAGAAATCCGAGATCCCCATCCGGCCGGACGATCTGAAACGGCTGTCCGATCCCGCCCTGACCACGGCGCAGTTTCATGCACTCTACCGGCATCTCACAGGCGAAGATGAGCGCAATCCGACCTATCTGGATAAAGGCAAGACTCAGGGCAGTTGAAGTTCAATCGACGGTTCAATCGGGTGAAGCGGTTGCAATGCCGTTTCAAGGCGGTAGCCGGTTTGAAGCCCGTATAAAGGAATGTCGACCTGATCGGCGGCGAACTGGAAACTCATTACCGCCCTCCCATTTTCGGGTATCGTCACCTGCTGCGCCTGGACCTTCATATAAGGATGCCAGGCGATCACATCATACGTGCCGGGGGGAAGATCCGGAATGGTGAAGCTTCCATCCGGTCCCGTGACCGCAAAATAGGGATTCCCCACCGCCATTCCCCACGACTGCATAAAGTCGTGCACCCCGCACTGGGTCCGGAAAATATAATGTCCGTTGCGAAGAAGGATCGGTTTGACGGCGGTGCTTTCCGGCACGATCGGTTTATTGAACATTGCAAAGGTGTAATTATCCTGCAGCGTATAGCCCTGGATATCGTGCGTGATCGGGTCCTTGTTCACCAGGGTGATGGGATGATGGTTGCGGACAGGGGTCACAAAGGGAGCGATCCGACAGGTTTCAATCGTGAGTTCCGGGTTGTAATCAAACTTTTTCCCCTGTTTGACTCCCACCACGGCCACCACCACATTCTCAAATCCGCCATCCGGGGCCACCTGAAACTCCTTGAGCAGCCGGTTCCCTTTGCCGTCCGAAATCTTCCCGCAAAAATCGATATTGGGGGAAAAGATCAGGTGGAAGATGCGGGTCGGAGGCGGCGCTCCTTGCATGACAACGTTACCGGTCAGTGTCCCTCCGTTGGCGACGAAACCTCTCGTCATATCCGAAAGCAACGGGATATCCCGAGATGGTCACGGCCCACAACAATACCAATCTGATGCCAACAATCGTCAATCTCTTCACGGTCTACTCCCGGGATTAAAACAACGACCGGAGCAGGAATACGATTCCCTGCTCCGGTCGTTTTAATTCAACCGCTTCATTATTATTATTTTTGAAGCATCGACAGCGGCCCAACAACCTTTTCGTCCAGGTTGGACAGGTTTTCCGGAGCGCCTTCTTTCGGCGCTTCGGCCGTCCGGCCTCCCGACTGACCGCTGTTCAGCGGAAGGATACGACGATCCCCTGCCGGGACGACTCGCAGATAGCCCCACTGCCCGGCCTGGGCATACGGCATCCGATGGTTCTGCCAGATATAATCTCCGGGGATATGGAACGGTCCGCCCGCGCCTTCCTTCAGGTAGACGTCGAGATATTCCGATCCGCCGAATTGAAGGCTGCTCAACATGTCCGCACCCGGCATATTCGGTTTGAACGGCCATTCATGGCCTTCCAGACTGAAGACCTGGTTCTGTTCGTTGAATGCTCCGAAGACATGGATCCGAACCGGATCACCCGCGTTCGCCATGATCGTCGGAGTCACCGGCTCCGACTCTCCCGTCACGCAGGCCGTGAACATGTTGCCCATTTCACAGCCCTTCTCCTCCCGATAGGACCACGGCTCGGACCGGTAGTTCACACCCGTCAATCCCGCGATCTGCTGGATGTAGGGCATGAAGGAGGTTCCGATGATGTTGTCCTCATCCTGGAAAAAGAGCGCGGCATCCCGGAAGTCCGAACGGGTCGCGTTCTCCGGAAGCGAACGATCCACGATCACATCCGCCTGCCAGGCGTTCTTCATCGTCACATCCTCGCCCGTCTTCGAATCCCGGTACTTGGACCCTTTCGGACCGACGATGATCGCACCGAACAGCCCGTCACGGACGTTGTTGATGAAGTTCCCCCAGTCCCAGACCAAGGCCGCCGTCTCCCCATACTGCGGAGGCGCGTAGTAGGTATAGGTCCGGCTCTTTCCCGGGGCAACCGTCTGATCGCCCGGATTATTCCCGACGTTCATCCCCTGCGAATCGTTGGGATCGAACGCCAGCATGTCTGCGCTAAAAGACGCGCGGCTGGCCTTCATCTCATTCTTCAGATTAATCTTAATACAGTCTCCCACATTCACATGCAGTGTCAGCGGCATTGGCGTAAAGCCGCCCTCGGCCACCTTCGACTTTTCCCCTTCGAGCATATAGATCTTGCCCATCGGGTTCGCCACCTGAAGCTTGCGGTCAAAGTCCACCTCGATCACATCCGGCGCATTAGCGTTGTACTTCAAGGCCCGGTCGGCTGCGATCACGTTAAATGTCTTGACCGGCGCATCCGCCGGACAGACCGACTTCGCCGAGGCCGGGATCTCATCCCGCCCCGGAAGTTTCTTCAGATCGGGCGCTTCTTTATCCAACACACGAATGATTCCCCAACTCCCTTCCGAAAGATGAGAGGCCCGGCCGTTATAGTGGAGGTAATCTCCGGCCATCTGCTGCGGTCCTCCGGCCTTGGTGACCAAGTCGTACCGCTCCGCGATCCCGACATGGTGGGCGTTGCGGAAGTCCGACTTTTCGGCATACCGCTCTGTCCTAAAAGCGTGGCCGGCCACATGCCAGACATGCGATTCGTTCATCAAGGTGTGCAGCAGACGGAAGACGACCGTATCACCCAAATAGGCCCGAAGCAGCAGCGTGCTCGGATCCTGATGCACCGAGCTTGAGAAAACCAGCGACGGCTCCGGGTTGACCTTCAACCGTCTCGCCACCGATTCCGCACGGAAGTTCAAACCTCCCCCCGTGGTATGCGTTCCGCCGTTGAGCATCGGAACGGCCACCTTGTCAAGCGTATACGGCATCTTGAATGAGAGGGTTTGACCGGCATCAATCGCCACCTGAATTTCCTGGCCCGGGGGGTTCCCGGCCGTGACGACCTGGGCCGTCGTCGGCACGGTGTCATGCGGCATGACCACCATCTCGCGGAAGCTGCCGTTGACGCCATAGCCGATCGGATCGGTCGAATGAATATCCGCGATCGGACCGCTCCGGATCGGAGCCCCGGTCTTCGGATCATGATAGGTCGCGCCGACCGGCTCCACGATCATCGCGCCGACCCCGCCGTGCGGCCAGGTCGTGGCGCCGAAGGCATGGTCGTGCCAGAAGACGGTGCCGACATCGGCATCCACCCACATGCGATACCGGACGTACTCCACCGAGGCGATCTCGTTTTTCTTATGATCGAATCGCAACGGCTCCGTAAAGGTAACGGTATCCCCTTTAATATCCTTGATCCAGAGAACCTCCACGGTTTTCACTTCGCTCATCCCGATCATCAGGTCGGTCCCGACATGGAACGGCGTCGCTCCTTCACCCATCTTGATCTTGATGCTGTTTGAACCGGCCTTAGCGTCCTCGGTCAGCAGCGCGTTCATCGGCGCCGGAAGACCTTTGTGGACTTTTTTGCCCATCTGCGTAAACGGCCGCACCGCCTGTTCGTAAGAGTAACCGGTGATCACGCCGTCGGAGGCCTGGTTGTCGAACTGGATGAAATGCGGGTGGATGTTGATCTTCGACATCTGAAAGTTCGTGGTGTCGTTGTCCTCCCATTCGCTTTTCAATATTACATCCACGCAGTCATAGACGCTCGAACGATAAACCAGGGGAATCGTCTTATCCCCGGCCGGATTGGCCTTGACCTCGGCCTCCTCTTCATGAAGGACATAAAGGGTCCCGTTCGGATCCAGGACCGGCTTCTCTTTTCCAAGCCCTTTGGTCAACTGAATCGGTGTCTGGATGAAATGGATCGTGTACTGCTTGCGCCCGGCATTTTCAGGACAGAGGCTCCACCGTCCCTGTTCTCCCGGTTTGGCCGGCTGATTTGTTTCCTCACCCACGGCCCCTTTACTGCCTGGATCCGTGGACAAGGCGCCGTTATTTTTATCCATATGGATCGGCTCGAGCCACGGGGCCGGCCCATGATGGCGGGCAAACGGAACCCGCTTTCCGAAGTGGGGCTTGAAATGCGGCCAGGCCAGCTTCCCGGTCTTTTCTTCGAACAGAAGCGGCGGCCGCTTTCCCGGCATCGGGGATCTGTATTTCGGCCACGGGAACGCACCCGTCACCTCCGGTTCGCCCATCGCCTTGTTGCCCTCCCAGGCCCAGTCAAAGACCGTCGCATCATAGCCCTCGATCTGGCCCTTCTCGTCTGCCGTATGGCCCGGTTGACCGGCCGGCGGAAGCATCATCTTGACCCAGTCCTTGACCGAAATATCCGGAATCGGCTTTGACCAGTCGGTCTTATTCTCGGTAACGCTCCATTTCTTGTCGTACCAGTCCATCGTCCTTCCGACCAGCTTGTCCGAGGTCACGGCCGGTTTCATCCGACCCTTCCGGTCCGGAAGCTCCTGCAACGGCGGCATGATATCGGTGCTGCCGAACGGATAATTTCCGGCCTGAAGCGTATTGTAGACCCGCCAGTAACCCCACATCCCGGCCACATAATGGTGCGCGACGTGACAATGGAACAGGAAATCGCCCGCCAACTGCTGGCAGAGACCGGAGCCGCACTCGGTCTGAAGATCCAAAACTTCCGAAGGACCGATCACCTGAACATCCACCCGGTCGGAGGTCGTTCGGACCTCGGGATATTTCACCGGCCCGTTTCCGGCCGCGGTCAGAAGAAACGATTCCTTCCCGTCGGCCTTCGGTTGACGAAGCCAGCGGATCGTGCCGCCGTGAGGATGGTGCGAATGAAACACTTCCCCTCCGCCGTGCACCAGACGGAACTTGGCCGGGTCCCCCATGTATGATCTCGGAATGGTCGTCGGGGCATCGCCGAAGGTGTAGGAACTATACGACAGCGATTCATCCTCGATATGGAAATACTTTTCTTGAAGGGCCAGGTTGTTCACCCCGAACGGCTCGCTGCGATAATTCATGGCGCGCGCCGAGGGACGGTAGGCATCGGTGTTGGGGTCCCGTTGCGGGATCATCTCGCCGCTCCGGTTCAACGGTCGGAAGGATTCATCCCCGATTTCATGATAGATCAGTACGAACTCTCTAAAATCAGGTCCTTTCGGGTCGTCGATCATCACCTCCCAGCCGCTCTTGGTCTCTTTGCCGGTGATCGGATCGAGATAGCGCGACCCCATCGGCTCCACGATGAAGGTCCCGATCATCCCCAGACTCGCCTGTTCACGGCCGACGTGGCTGTGGAAGGTATGCCCCCCTTCCTGCTCATCCGGTCGGATGTACCACTCGAAGGTCTGGCTTTTCCCGGATTTGACGAGGGAATCGGGATTGGCCATGGTGGAGGCCTGGCCGGAGGTCTTCACAACCATGCTTGAGCCGTGGATATGCAGGCTGACATCATCATCTTTCATCTGGTTCCGCAGTGTGATCACGACGCAATCGCCCTGGCTCCCGCGGATGTTCAGCGGCTGAATGATGTCAGTCTGGAGGCCGGTCGAGACGGCGCCGGGATCATAGCCCGGTTTCTTGCGGGCCTCCTGGTTTGCTTTCTCCTCCGCGCGGGCCTTCTCAATATTCTCGGTCAGGACATACATATATCCGGGGAAATAGTCCAACCACTGGTTGATCGTCACTTCGATATTGATGGCGGAAACGTCATACTCTTTAACCGGAGCTCCGGCAGGACATCGGCCGCCGGCCGCAACGCTCTCGCTGGCGCCGCTCGGACCCAGGAAAAAGCTCCGGTCCATCTGCTGCATCGTGCCCATGTCGCTGAACGGGCCCGAACCGCCGGTGTGCGTTGCATGCTCGTTGCTGCCTTTGGAGATCTCGTCCATCAGCTTCTGCATCGCCGCATCGACCTTGTCCGAATGGCCGGCGCGGCCTTCCTCGGCATCTTCCCGTGCGATCTGATTCTTGTACTTTTCCTCCCATCCGGATGCCGTCACGTTCTGCGAATCCGGAGCGCCCGGATTCGCATGACCCGCCTCTCCGCTGATGGCAGAGCCTTTTGTAGAAACAATCAGCAGAAAAGCGAACAGCCCGTTGAAAATAATGCTTCTCATTGTCATGGCGCTATCTCCCGTTTTAGTTTTAAATCAGCAAGCTTACGTCAACTCTTCCATTTTCTTTAAAAGAGGATTTTAGAGGTTCGGGAATCCGAAATGGCGAGGCAATCCGGTTTTTTTTTGGACTGCGATGAGAACGATTCGGGCGCATTCTTCCTCTATATAACGAAGACAAAGGCCTTGATAATCCTTCCGAGCTAATCCAATCAGATGAGACTCGCTCTTTTACACCTAAAAAAAAAACTTGTCAAGGGCAAAATGAGCGCGGGACGAATTTTACGAGGACGGATGGGTGAACCGGATCGGAGCGCGGTTGTCAGAGACCGACCTTTGCGGTCGCGCGGCTGCTTTTGACCCGGGGCAGATCGTCGGTCATGATGTATGAATCCGCGGCGATTTCAAGGGTCTGGTGAGGTTCAATTAGGCATGCTTGATACCATCACGTTACGGATGGGTGATCTTACTTCCCACGACTTAAAAATTCCAGGAACTCAGCCGGTTTCAGGATTTGAATTTCCCGAAACTCGTTGAGCCTCAAGAGATCGTGATCCCCGGTCACAATGATCGAGGCTCCCCCGGCGAGCGTGCATTCGAGCACCCGGTTGTCCGGGTCGTCGTCAAGGATCGAGACCGTGTCTTTTGGATGAACGATATGCGCTCGCTCTTTTAATCTTGCAATGAATGCATCGGTGCGCGTGGTTTCGGCCGAGAACTTGGCGCAGAGCACGCGCCGCAGTTCATCCAATAAAAAAGGAGAGGTGATGAGCGCAACCTCTCCTCGCACGGCAAGAAGGAGGACCATCAGAGGTGTTCCGCCGGCGATGACCGCTGAAACAATCACATTGGTATCGATGACGACTCTCATGCGCGGGAGGATTTTCTCCCCTGTTCGCGACGATAGTCTTTGACGATTGCGGCGATTTCTTCCTCCGTATAGGTCTTGCCTTTTGTGTTTGGTCTGATGCTCTCGCGTAGCGTAAACAAGCTACGCTGAAACAGGTACTGCCGCAAGGCCTCGCGCATGAGTTCAGACTTGGTCCGGTGCTCAGCTTTTGCGGCCTTCTCGGTATCCTTGAGCATGGCGGGCGGCAATGAAACGCTGATTAATTTTCGGGTTCTCAACATAGCCTCCTTGGTAAATGTAAGACCAGGTATTACACATTTTATGCAATCTGGTGGGCAAAGTCAAGAGTGCGTGAACCAAGGCCCCGTTCCACACCCGCCATCGGCGGTTTCTCAAATATCAATAAGGCATGCCTGACCCTTTTACTTACATGCTTTTCTTCAGCATTAGGCTCGCAAGCAGAACCTTATCCAATTCGCGTGGCGACAACCGTCTGCCGATCACAGGGGTGATTTGCTCTACCAAGGACAAACATCGCAGAAAAAACTTGGCGTATGGAGGATCGTGCACCACACGAGGAAGATTTTTTCTTCCAACTCCTTCTGTCAATTTCACGATCGCCTTCTGCGCCCTTGAATCGTAGATGTAGAAGCGATCCGGAAAGTGAAAATGCAAGTACTTAGAGGCCAGCGAGCGCTTGTCTTTTCCGGAGATTTCACGAAACAGATCCATCAGCTTCTTATGAAATTTAATTGCGAGATCGGAATTAGTGGGATCGCTATCAGCGATGGTCTTGAACCACCAATCTATTTCGGATTGCTTGATTTTCGGCGCAACAACTTTTTCGTAGAACTGGTCACCGCTGTACTTGCTGTGATTTTTGTTCCTCCGCTCGATTGCTGCCGCATAGGACCGTCCTATTAACCAAATCTTGCCAATTATCACACCATCATCAGCGTGGTCTGGATGATCACGGCAGAGGTCATATAAGACGTCGTTCCCAAAATCCCAGACCAGCCAATCAATAGCAGCCTCAATAAAGCCTTTTGTTACCTTGTGCAGCATAGATCAGCACCCACACAAACAGAGTCCGCTTTTACGATCAAACATTCAAAGTCTGCCGTGATCGTCCGTCTCAATGTTACTGACCTACGAAAAGGCCCGGGAAAATCTTCTGCGGCGGTCTTGTTATCAACGAGTAATGGGAAGAATGCGCGCTCTGGATGTGCTCTCGTCCACCGTGATCAAGGCCCCCGACTCAAGCTGGGCCTTGTACTGTTTCAGCGCCTTGATGACGATCTCTTCCAGATGCCTGGGCATGACATCCTGTGCGCGAACTTGAATAACGCTCGGCCCCTTGGCCTGCGTCACGGCCAGCAACCCACCAAAGTCGAGATCGTGCGTGAAAACGATATATCCATTCGCCCGAGCCCAATCCATGATCACCCGGTCCGTCGCGCGGGCGTCGCCTACCGAGGACCAGTGAACCGCCTGCCATCCCCAGCGCTCAAACACCGGAATCCATTGAGGCGAAAGATTCATATCGATGAGCAGCTTCATGCCCCGCCCAGCGACACCTCGATTTCCTCAGCACGCCACGCGGCGTAGGCCAGCGCCTCGCGTATGTCTTCCTCTTCAAGGTAGGGGTAGGCCGTTAGGACGTCCGAAACCGAATGACCGGCGGCCAACAACCCGACAATGGTTCCCACCGTGACGCGCATACCGCGAATGCACGGTTTGCCGCCCATAACCTCCGGATTCAAAGTTATTCGAGTCAATTGTTTCATGGCAATTCTCTCCTCGCTTTTATCAAGGTTGATCGGCGATATTATACCCCGACG
>JACQCA010000004.1 GCA_016201865.1 Nitrospirota bacterium | reverse complement strand
GGGCCACCAGTCACGGGGAAATGAGGACAACCGGCAAGGCTGGCACGAAACGATGACGACATTGTCGAACCGGCCTGCCGCTCGACCGGTTCGCCCCATTGGACGACATTGCGATGGGGTTTTTCTACAGACTCGTTAGTGGAAATACCCTCAATTCCAGCTTTTTTTCCGGCAGCCTGCGTGTCGACTTTGATTCTAGCGTAGTGGGCAATCAGATGAACGGGTCTTATACTGTTGTGGCGGGAGGAGCCTGCACAGGAGATTCTGGGAGTTGGATGGCTTCAAAATGAAGATCCAATGAAGGGGTCAAGTTTGCTCTTGACTCATCTTCAAATAAAATGTTCGGAATGAAAGCGACGCCTCCCCTCCTCCGCGCCGGCCGAGGGATTGGGGGATAAGGTTTCGTAGGGGCGCACGGCCGTGCGCCCTACTTGTTCACCGAAATGTGTCATGGTATAGTTAGTGACAATTTGGAGGGTCTGTATGAAGAGCGAATTTACGGCCGTCTTTGAAAAACGTGGGAAATGGTATGTTGGGTATGTTGAAGAAATCACGGGCGTCAACACTCAGGGCCGCACGCTCAAAGAAACCCGCAAAAATCTTAAGGAGGCGTTGGCGCTCATTTTGGAAACCAACCGTGAGTTGGCCGAGAAGCGCCTGTCCGGTCAAAACGTCCTAAAAGAACCGATCGCCGTCAATATCTGAGCGCCGGATGAAACGAAAAGATCTTCTGGCCCACCTGATCCGACATGGATGCATGATGGTTAGAGAAGGCGGAAGGCATACGGTCTACTTCAATCCCAAAACCAATCGGACGTCCACCGTTCCCCGCCATCGTGAGATTAACGACTTTCTGACGAAGAAGATCTGCAAAGACTTGGGAATTCCTATCTATAAATAGAAAACCGGCCGATCCAATGAACGAAGATAACGCAATCCTGAATCAGATGACCCCATGCGTCCAGAATGACGACGAAGACGACAACGAGGATGAAGACGAAGAGTTGGATGAGGAGAAAGAGAAAAACGAAGAGGACGAGGATGATGAAGAGGATGATCTCATTCAGAGTTGAAACAGGCGGGACCGATCATGACTGATTTGTTGACCCGAACGAGGAGCTTCAAAGTGACGGCCGATCTGGTGATGGGCGTGATGATCATGGGAATCACCGGATTCGTGATCGGACTCAATCTGGGGGGACCGTTCACGATCGCGGCCGCGAGCTTTCTTGGAGTCCTCCTCGGCGGCTTCGTCTCGACCTTCAAAGCCCGCCGCTTTTTTTTTGAGCATCCTGTCCGGAACCGTACTGGATCGAGCTGTTCAGGAGAGACTGACCGAACGGGCCGAAAACCCGGAATACCCCTTGACAAACAGATTATTTTCACGGTAATATGCCGTTTCTTTATGAGGAAGGACAGCGATCCATGAAAACAATTTCAGCCAAGAAAAAAGATTTTACTCGAGCGTGGCATCTTGTGGACGCCCAGAATCAGATCTTGGGTCGCCTGGCGTCCCAGGTGGCCTCCATTCTCCGGGGAAAACACAAACCGACCTTCACGCCCCATGTAGACGGCGGCGATCACGTCGTCGTGATCAATGCCGGCTTGGTCCAGCTCACGGGGGATAAGCTCGTCAGCAAGACCTATTATCGCCATTCGGATTATCCCGGCGGGTTCAAATCCACCACCGCCGGAAAACTTTTAAGCGAGCGTCCCGAACGGCTCGTCCGTTGGGCGATAGAGGGAATGCTCCCAAAAACAAAATTAGGGCGGGCCATGGGCAAGAAGCTGAGGGTGTACGCCGGCCCCGAACATCCTCACACGGCTCAACAGGTTCAGCCTCTGGAACTGATCGGAACCGCAAGGAGAGATCGATGAACACCGCCGACGTTGCGATTGCCACCGGAAAACGAAAGAACGCCGTCGCCCGCGTCCAATTGAAACCCGGAACGGGCCAGATCAAAATCAACGACCGGCCTTTTGAGGCTTATTTCCCGCGGGAAGTTCACCGGATTCAGATCCTGCAGCCCTTTGAAGCCACCAGCACGATGGGCAAGTTTGATGTCTCCATCAATGTTCAAGGAGGAGGCGAGATGGGTCAGGCCGGCGCCGTCCGGCACGGGATCGCCAAGGCCCTCCTGTTGTCCGATGCGGCCCGGCGCGAGAACTTGAGAAAACAAGGCCTGCTGACCCGCGACTCCCGCGTGAAGGAACGGAAGAAATACGGTCAGAAAGGCGCACGCCGGCGGTTCCAGTTCTCGAAGCGGTAATCACCCGCTGAACTTCTCAAGGGGCCGCTTGGCCCCTTTTTTTATTTCGGGATCGGCCCGAAAGGAGGATCGAATGGTAAAGGTTGCCATACTCGGCGCGAGCGGCTACACCGGCGGGGAGTTGCTCCGGCTGTTCAGCGGACATCCCAAGGTCGAGATCGCGGCCGCCACGTCGGAACAGTCGGCCGGAAAACCGATCGATGCCGTTTTCCCGAACCTCAAAGGACGGTTGTCGTTGACGCTGGAACCGATGGACCTTGATCTCCTTTCGGAGAAGGCCGATCTGTTTTTTCTGGCGCTGCCGCATACGACCGCGATGCCGGTCGCGTCACGACTGATCGAAAAGAAAAAAAAGGTGATCGATCTCAGCGCCGATTTCCGGCTGAAAGATCCAAAAACCTATGAGTCGTGGTACAAAACCCCTCACCGTTATCCCGATCTGCTGGCCCGGGCCTGTTACGGCCTGCCGGAACTTCATCGGAGCGCGATCAAATCGGCCCGCCTGGTCGCCAACCCGGGCTGTTACCCGACCGGCGCGCTTCTCGGGCTGCTTCCGCTTTTCGCGAAATCGCGGGTCGATCCCGGCAGCGTCATCATCGACGCCAAATCGGGCCTGTCCGGCGCCGGACGGAGCCCGGCCCAGGCCTACCATTTTCCGGAAGCGAACGAAGCGGTCTCGGCCTACAACATCGGCCGACACCGACATCTTCCGGAGATCGAACAGGAGCTGTCCGGGCTGGCCCGAAAAAAAATTTTGGTCACCTTCTCCCCGCACCTGGTGCCGATCAACCGCGGCATCCTGTCCACGATCTATGCCCGGCCGAAAAAAACGATCGATACCGCCGAGGCCATGGAGCTCTTTAAGGACTATTACAAAGGAGAGCCGTTCGTTCATGTCCTGCCGCCGGGCGAACTGCCCAACACGCGGAACGTGCAGGGCTCCAACGACTGCCATATCGGCCTCGTCGTGGATCGGCATGCCGACCGCAAAGCCGCGACCCTTGTGATCGTCACGGCGATCGACAACCTGGTCAAAGGAGCGGCCGGGCAGGCGATCCAGAACATGAATCTGATGATGGGCTATGAAGAGACCCTGGGGCTGACCGCCCCGGGATTGTTTCCGTAAGAAGGGCCGACGATGAAAAAAGTACATGGGGGAATAACAGCCGCGAAAGGCTTTCGCGCCGACGGCCTTCATTGCGGAATCAAATCCGGACGGAGACCCGACCTCGCACTGATCGCGTCGGATCATCCCTGTTCCTCCGCCGCGTTGTTCACCACCAATCGGGCGGCGGCCGCCCCGGTTCTTATCACCCGGAAATATGCCCGAACGGGAAGACTTCAGGCGATCGTGGCCAACTCGGGATCGGCAAACGCCTGCACGGGAAATGAGGGATTGGCCATTGCAGAACAGATGGCCGCGATAGCCGGGAAGCAGCTAGGACTCCCACCGAGCCGGGTTGCGGTGGCCTCCACTGGAAAAATCGGCGCGCCCCCATCCCTTAAGGCGCTCCAGACCGGAATTCCCCGAGCCGTCTTCGCTCTAAGCGCAAAGGGAAGCCGAAAAGCGGCGGCAGCCATTATGACGACCGATACCTTCACGAAAGAGTCCGCCGTACAAGTGAGGATTCTCAGAAAAACCGTCACGATAGGAGGAATTGCCAAGGGATCCGGGATGATTCATCCCGATATGGCCACGATGCTGGCCTTCCTGACCACAGACGCCCGGATATCCTCCACACGGCTTCAAAAAATGCTGAAAGCGGCCGTGGATTCATCCTTCAACATGGTCTCAGTTGACGGAGAAACCAGCACAAATGACATGGTCGTCTGTCTGGCCAATGGAACCGCGGAAAACGAATCCATTGAAAAATCCCCGGCGGCAAGAGGGGCTTTTCAGGCAGCCCTCGACGCCGTCTGCACCGAGCTTGCCAAGATGATCGCCCGGGACGGTGAAGGTGCCACAAAATTGGCGGAAATCCGGGTCACCAGAGCCAAAAGCGAGAATGCGGCCCGAAAAATCGCCCGCCGGATCTCCCAATCACCCCTCGTCAAGACCGCCTTTCTAGGGGAGGACGCCAACTGGGGCCGTATTGCTTCAGCGGCGGGTTCCGCCGGGGTGAAGTTTGATCCCGGCCGGGTGAATATTTTTTTTGACAATGTCGCGGTGGTCCAAAATGGAGTCGGCCTCGGCCCGGCGGCCGAGAAAAAAGCCGCCCGGGTGCTTGGGAAAAATTCCTTTACCATGACGCTTGATCTTCGGTCCGGAAAACATTCCGCCACGGCCTGGACCTGCGACCTGACGTACGAATACATCCGGATCAACGCGGCCTACCGGTCGTAGTCGCTCCACCAAACGATCCGTCGGACCCCGCAAAACCGGATTTTTCGCTTGCAAAAAGTTCCTTAGTATGTTATTTTCCGAAGGCTTTGATGTAATTATCTCACACGCCTGATCGTTACTTGCTCTAAGCGAATGAGCAAGCATCGTTCGAAGTGGTGTTCGCACCTAAAAGGGCGGACGATTCGAACGCACAGACAGGCGGAGGACAAACCACACGGGAGGTTGCAATGTCAGCGATCATGATGAAAGAACTTTTAGAGGCCGGCGTGCATTTCGGCCACCAAACGAAGCGTTGGAACCCCAAGATGAAAAAATACATCTACGGGGAGCGCAACGGCATCTACGTGATTGATCTTCAGAAAACCGTGAAATGTTTTGAGAGCGCGTACGCGTTCGTCAAACAGACCGCGGCGGACGGGCGGGCCGTTCTCTTCGTGGGTACGAAACGTCAGGCCCAGGACGTGATCGAAACCGAAGCCAAGCGCTGCCAGATGTTCTACGTCAACCAACGCTGGATGGGGGGCATGCTGACCAATTTTCAGACGATCCGAAAAAACGTCGAGCGCCTCAAGAAGTTAGAGGCCGCTCAGATGGACGGAACCCACGACCGTCTGACCAAAAAAGAGGTCGCGCAGTTCGAAAAGGATCGGATGAAGCTGGAAAAATATCTCGGCGGAATCAAAACCATGTCGGCCCTGCCCGGGGCAGTGTTTATTGCGGACACCAAGAAGGACCATATCGCCGTTCAGGAGGCCAAACGCCTGGAGATCCCCGTGATCGCCATCCTCGACACGAACTGCGATCCGGAGGATGCCGACTTCATCATCCCGGGAAACGACGACGCGCTCCGTTCGATCAAGCTGATCACGACGCGAATCGCGGACGCCGCTCTCGAAGGGCTTCAGCTTCGAACCAAGAAACACCCCCCGGCCGAAGCCCAACCGGTTCTCGCCGCCGTCGAGATGCCGTCCGCCGAAACGAGTACGCCCCTCTCGGTTGAGACCCCGGCGGGCGATTCGATGGAAGGTGCTATAGAAAGTTGATCATGGAGAGAGGATAATGGCGATCGAAGCGGGATTGGTCAAGGAGTTGCGTGAAAAAACCGGGGCCGGCATCCTGGACTGCCAAAAAGCCCTGACCCAGTCCGGCGGGGACCTCGCCAAGGCGATCGAGTTTCTAAGACATAAGGGTCTTGCGACGGCCCAGAAAAAAGCCGGCCGGGCGACCCACGATGGCCTGATCGTTTCCTACATCCATGCCGGGAACAGACTCGGCGTTCTGCTCGAGCTGAATTGCGAAACCGATTTCGTGGCCAAGACGGATGACTTCCAGGAACTGGCCCGGGACCTCGCCATGCATATCGCGGCAGCCGACCCCCAATACCTCAAGCGGGAGGACGTCCCCGCCGCTCTCCTGGAAAAAGAAAAGGTAGTTTATCTTTCCCAGGCGAAGGAGAGCGGAAAACCGGCCGCCGTTCTGGATAAGATCGCTGCGGGTCGTTTGGAAAAATTCTACGCCGAGGTCTGTCTGTCGGAACAGTCCTTCGTCAAAGATCCCGGAATCAGCATCAAGGATCTCCTCGGTCAGAAGATCGCCAAACTCGGTGAGAACATCGCCGTTCGCCGGTTTGCGCGGTTTCGTTTAGGCGAGGTCGCGGAGGAATGACGGCGCCGAAATACCAGCGGGTGCTGCTGAAGATCAGCGGCGAGGTCCTGGCCGGGGATCAAGACTACGGCATTGATCCGAAGGTGATCGACACCGTTTCGACCGAGATCAAGGACATCCATGACCTCGGCGTGGAGGTGGCGATCGTCATCGGCGGCGGAAATATCTTTCGAGGACTGGCGGCCAGCGCGGGAGGGATGGAACGGTCCTCGGCCGATTACATGGGCATGCTGGCGACGGTGCTGAACGCCCTTGCGCTTCAGAACACGCTCGAACGCAAAGGCGTCTTTACCCGCGTCCAGTCGGCGATCGAGATGCGGCAACTCGCCGAGAGCTACATCCGTCGAAAAGCCATCCGGCATCTTGAAAAGAAACGGGTCGTGATCTTCGCCGGCGGAACCGGCAATCCTTATTTTTCGACGGATACGGCGGCGGCCCTCCGGGCGATGGAGATCGGCGCGCAGGTCATCCTGAAAGGCACGAAAGTGGGCGGCATCTACGACGCCGATCCGATGAAGCATCCCAAGGCGAAACGGTACGACGAGCTGACCTTTTTTCAGGTGATCGAAAAAGATCTTCGCGTCATGGACTCGACGGCCGTCACCCTCTGCATGGACCATAATCTCCCGCTGATCGTTTTCAATCTGAAGGAAACCGGGAACATCAAACGGATCATTCTAGGACAGAAAGTCGGCACCATCGTCCGAAAATCGGTCTGATGGAAACGAACGATTCGCCATGACGACCGAGATCAAAAAAACGGTGAAGGAAAAGATGGAGGGCGCCGTCGAGCATCTGCGCAAGGAGCTGGCCGGCGTGCGAACCGGAAGGGCCTCGCTCGCGCTTCTGGACCCGATCAAAGTGGACTATTACGGCACCCCGACTCCGCTGCGGCAGGTGGCCGCCCTCTCGGTCCCGGAGAGCCGCCTGATCACCATTCAGCCGTGGGAGCCGAGTCTCGTCGCCGAGATCGAAAAGGCCATTCTCGCTTCGGATCTGGGCCTCACTCCCAACAACGACGGCAAGGTCATCCGGATCAATATCCCGCCGCTGACCGAGGAACGGCGGAGGGATTTGGTCAAGCATTGCAAAAAATTGGGAGAGGATTCGAAGGTCGTCGTCCGGAATCTCCGTCGGGATGCGAACGAGGAACTCAAAAGCCGGCAGAAGTCCGGCGTGCTCAACGAGGACGCCCTTCGGAAGTCTCAAGACGAGATCCAGAAGTTAACCGATGAATTCATCAAGAAGATCGACGAAATCATCAAGCACAAGGAAAACGAGATCTTAGAAAAAACATAGGCCCCGGACAAAGAGACCATGACCCTTCGGCATCCCACCGTCGCCGAGATCGACCTGACCGCCTTTCGCCAAAACCTCCGTCAGATCCGCCGACGCGTCGGCCCTCATCGAGCCCTCCTGGCCGTGGTGAAGGCCAACGCCTACGGTCACGGGATCATTCCCATCGCCCAGGCCGCCCGGACCGAAAACATCCGGGGATTCGGCATCGCGTTTGTCCAGGAAGGAATCCAACTCCGTCAGGCCGGGATCACGCTTCCGATCCTGGTCATGGCCGGTTTTCTCCCGGAAGAAACCGAAGGACTTCTCGAATACGACCTCACACCGGTGGTTTCGCATCCGGACCAACTGGAATCGTTGAGGCATTATGTCGGGGAAGCGTCCCGCCCCGTCCGGATCCATCTGAAGATCGACACCGGCATGGGCCGACTGGGACTGCGGGAGGAGGAGGTCGCCGCCTTCATCCGACTGGCCCAACGAGTCAAGGGCATCGAGATCGAGGGACTGATGTCCCATTTCGCGGACGATGATCTTGCCGATCATCCCGCGGCCGAAGCGCAGCTCGACCACTTCGAACGGGTCCGGCGGGCGATCGAGGCCATGGGCGTGAAGATCCCCTGGAGTCATATGGCCAACACCGCCGCGATTGTGGGTCTGGAACGCGCCTGGTTCGACATGGTCCGGCCCGGCATCATGCTGTACGGCTATCTTCCCTCGCAACCGTCCGAAACCACGCCCTCGGTCAAACCCGTGATGACGCTCAAGACGCGGATCATTCACCTGAAACGGGTTCCGTCCGGCACCGCGGTGAGCTACGGCCGCACGTTTACCACGCGGCGGGAGAGCCTGATCGCCGTTCTGCCGATCGGGTATGCCGACGGCTATTCCCGCGCCTGGTCGAATCGCGGACAGGTCTTAATCGGCGGCCGCCGCGCGCCGGTGATCGGTCGCGTCTGTATGGACATGATCCTGGTGGATGTCACGGAGCTCCCGGCCGTCCGGCTTGGGGACGAGGCCGTTCTGATCGGCTCGCAGGGTTCCCAGACCCTCTGGGCCGACGAACTGGCACGACAACTGGGCACGATCCCGTATGAGATCCTCTGCGCCGTCAGCCAACGCGTGCCCCGACTTTATCGCGAGGGAGACGCCCCGTCATGAACTGGCTTGAGCGGATCGGAAGCAAGACCACGAAATTCATCGAAGAGATCGGCCGGATCTGCCTCCTCTTCCTCCAGGCGCTTAAATGGTCACTGCGCCCCCCGCTCGGATTTCGGAATATTTTAAAACAGATGGAGGAGATCGGCGTCCGCTCGGTTCCGGTCGTCCTGATCACGGCCGTCTCGACCGGAATGGTCTTGGCCCTTCAAAGTCATACCGGATTCAAGCGATTCAATGCCGAAAGCCTCGTCGGGACCGTCGTGGCCTTGTCCCTGACCCGCGAGCTCGGGCCGGTGCTCACCGGCCTGATCGTGGCCGGACGCGCCGGCGCGGCGATGGCGGCCGAGCTGGGGACGATGCGCGTGACGGAGCAGATCGATGCCTTAAGCACGATGGCGACCAATCCGATCAAATACCTGATCGTCCCGAGACTCCTGGCCGGAATGCTCATGCTCCCGATCCTGACCATCTTCTCGGATGCCATCGGAATCGCGGGCGGTTATTTTGTGGCGGTGAAGGTGCTGGACGTCAACCCGGTCGTCTACATGCGGCGCACGACGGATTTCCTGGAGTTCGACGACATCTTCGGCGGATTGTTGAAGGCCTTGGTGTTCGGGATCATCATCGCCACCGTCAGTTGTTACAAAGGGTTTAACACCGAGGGAGGGGCGGAAGGCGTGGGGAAGGCCACGACCGGCGCGGTCGTTCTCTCATCCATGCTGATCCTCATCTCGGACTATTTCCTGACCGCGATGCTGTTCTGACGGGAAACGGCATGGGCGAACCGATGATCCAGCTGATTGATGTCTATAAATCCTTCGGGGATAACCCTGTCCTCCGAGGGGCGACCCTGACGATCGAGCGCGGCGAGACGATGGTGATCATCGGAGGCAGCGGCACCGGCAAGAGCGTGATCTTGAAACACATCATCGGGCTGATGAAACCGGACCGGGGGAAGGTCGTCGTCTCCGGAAAGGATCTCGCCACCTTAAAAGAACGCGCGTTGGATGAATTGCGGAAAAAATTCGGAATGCTCTTCCAGGGCGCCGCGCTGTTTGACTCGCTCTCGGTCTGGGAGAACGTGGGCTTCTCGCTCCGACAGCAGACTCATTTAAGCGATCGTGAGATCAAACAGTTGGCCGTCGAAAAACTGGCCGGGGTCGGTCTCCGCGGCGTCGAAGACCGCATGCCGGCCGATCTCTCGGGCGGGATGAAAAAACGGGTCGGCCTCGCCCGGGCGTTGGCGATGGAGCCGGAGATCCTTCTGTACGACGAGCCGACCACCGGGCTGGACCCGATCATGGCGGACGCGATCAACGAACTGATCGTCGAGATGAAGCGCCGTCTCAAGGTCACGGGCGTGGCGATCACGCACGACATGACCAGCGCGTACAAGATCGCCGACCGCATCGCGATGCTGTACCAGGGAAAGATTCTGCAGGTGGGAACGCCGGATGCGATCAAAAACAGCGGCAATCCGATCGTCCATCAATTTGTGACCGGCAGTTCCGTCGGCCCAATCAAGACGGTGTAAGAAAAAGGCCGTCGGTGGACGGTTAAACAGAAAGGACGCTCTCCCTTCCATGCGATTAAGCGCCGAGGCCAGAGTGGGGTTGGTCATACTGCTCGGGGCGCTGATCCTGAGCTACATGACATTTACCGTCGGAGGATACCGTTTCGGACGCGAGGCTGGTTATCGTCTCTATGCGCTGTTCGACACTGTCGCCGGCCTCGACACGAAATCAGGCATCCGGGTTGCCGGCGTCGGGGTCGGAAAAGTGGAGACCATTGCTCTCCAGGACGGTCAAGCCAAGGTCGCGCTGCGGATCAAACCGGAGGTCAAGCTTCGCAAAGGAACCCAGGCCGCCGTCCGCGCCACCGGACTTCTGGGTGAAAAATATATCGAGCTCATCCCGGGAACGGGGGAAGGCTTTCTTCAGGACGGCGATACCATGGCCGAGAGCGAGCGCGTGGCCGATCTGGACCGGTTGATCAACCAGTTCAGCACGGTCGCGGCCGACATTAAGACGGTCAGCGCCTCCCTCCGTGAAGCGCTCGGAACTGAAGAAGGCAAACAATCGCTCAAAGAAATCGTGGCCAATATCCGCGAGCTGAGCCGCAATCTCAACGTCGCCGTCAAAGACAATCGCGAGAATTTCACGAAGGCCGTGGCCAATATTCAGGAGGCCAGCGCCTCCCTCAAAGAAGATCTGCCGAAGCTCTTGGAAAGCCTGAAACATACCTCGGAGAAGTTGGATGTGATCGCGACCAAGGTTGAAAAAGGCGAAGGCACGCTGGGCAAGCTTGTTCAGGAAGAAGGCGTCTACAACAAGCTCGATTCGGCCCTTGAGGGATTGAATAGTGTCACAAAGAAACTCGAAAAGGGCGAGGGAACGATCGGCAAGCTCTTCACGGATGAGAAGGCCTACGACCAGATCACGACAACGCTGGAGGGACTCAGCAACGCCGTTTCCCACCTCGAACGGTTCAAAACCGTCATCGGCTTTCGGAATGAATACCAGTTTGATTCCGAGAAGAACAAGGGCTACTTCTCGCTCCAGCTTCAACCCCGCGAAGACAAATTTTACCTTCTCGAGCTGGTGGACGATCCCCGCGGACGAGTGACCTCGACAACGACGCAGGTCGTCGGCGTTACGGGGGCCGTCACGGAGCTCAAGACCGACCGCCAGTTGAAGATCAATGCCGAATTCGGCCGCCGGTTCTCGGACGTGGCTCTTCGGATCGGGCTGATGGAAAATACGTTCGGGCTGGGAACGGATCTGTATCTCTTCAACGATGCATTGCGGTTTTCCGCGGACGCCTGGGATTTCAACAGCAACGATCCGCTGAACAAACATGTCCACCTCAAAGGCACGGCGAGCTATTCCTTTTTCAAATACCTTTTCGTCCAGGGCGGATACGACAACCTCATCAACAAAAAGCTCGGCACCGGTTTCGCCGGCGGCGGCATTCGCTTTGAGGACGACGACCTTAAATATCTCGTCGGCTCCGGCGCGCTGAGGATGAAATAGCATTACTCTGGAACCGACCGCGAAACAGCGGCGGCGCAAGATGGGAACACAGAACCAATGGCCAAAACGAATACGAACAAGAAAGGGGTCATTCTCGTGGGACACGGGGCGGCGGCGAAGGACTGCCCGCGGGAGCTGGTGATGAAGTTGAAAGCTCTGGAGGCACAGCGACACCGCGCGGGCGGCGAGCCTTCACCGGAGGAGATGGAGTTGGATGCGCGCATTCGCCGATGGCCGAGGACGCCTCTGAACGACCCATACAAAACCGGTCTGGAATCGCTCGCGGATCATCTACGAGTCGGCCTGAACGGCACGGCGTTGGCCGTCGCGTACAACGAGTTTTGCATCCCGTCTTTGGAGGAAGCGGTCGAGGGGATGATCGCCGGAGGGATCGAAGCGATCGCGGTCATCCCTTCGATGATGACACCGGGCGGCGTGCATTCCGAGGTCGAAATTCCGGGCATCATTGCAAAACTGCGCTTCCGTTATTCCGATGTGACGATTCAATATGTCTGGCCGTTTGATATGAACCGCGTCGCCCGGCTGCTCACCGAGCATCTCAACCGGCTCTGATGCCGGTCTCCATCCCATAAGCCGTCATTTGACAAACATCCCGTGATTGAAGTACTCTTGCACGGTTTATCTTAAATGACGGAATGAGTCCGGATATGTCTGCGCTTCGAGGGATACAGCTCAACAAATCCTACCGCCATTACCAGGTCTTGAAGGAAGTTTCGTTTGACGTGGCCCCGGGAGAATGTTACGCCCTCTTCGGTCCCAACGGGGCCGGCAAGACGACGCTGCTGAAGATCCTGGCGACACTGCAAACGCCGTCTTCGGGACGGTTTGAAGTGATGGGCCTTGATGGAATCCGGGATCGAAATCAGGTCCGCGGAATTCTTTTAATGATCGCCCACGGATCTTACCTCTACGGCGAGCTGGACGCCGTTGAGAATCTCCGATTCGCTTTAGGGCTGCGGGGCTTGTCCCCCGCCGATCGGGAGATCAAGATCGCCCTGGACCGCGTCGGGATCGGGGCCTTCGCGGATTTCAAGATCCGATACTTTTCCGAAGGGATGAAAAAGCGGCTCTCGATCGCGAAGGCGATGCTGATCCGTCCGAAAGTGCTTTTGATGGACGAGCCCTACTCTTCCTTGGATGAACGCGGGATGAAGATCATGAACCAGTTCATTCGAGAAAGCACACAGCAAGGCGCCGCCGTCTTGATGACCTCCCATAACCGGGCCCAGTCGGCCGAGGTGGCCGTGAAGGCCGGGGTCCTGCATCAAGGCGTGCTGCATGAAATCGACGTGAAGGAACTGGTCGCGGCCCATGAACTTTTTTAGCGTGATCCGATGGCTCGCCTGGAAGGATCTGATCAGTGAGATGCGGAGCCGGGAAACGATTTCGTCGATGTTCTTCTTCGCGCTGATCGTTATCCTGATCTTCAGCTTCAGCTTTTCGATGGACCAGCAGACGGCCAAGACATTGATGCCGGGAATCATGTGGGTCGCCTTCGTCTTCACGGGGATCATCGGCCTGGGCAAATCCTTTTTGGCCGAGCTCCAGAATGACTGTCTGGAGAACCTCCAGATGAACCCGATTCCGAGGGGCGCGATCTACCTGGGAAAGCTCGTCAGCAATTTCCTATTCATGCTGATCGTCGAACTGATTTTATTCCCGCTGTTCGTGATCTTCTTTAACCTGGACGTCTTTGATAAACTCCCGCTGTTTGTGCTAATATTAATAGCTGGAACTCTGGGGGTTTCGGCCGTGGGCACGCTTTTTTCGGCCATGACGGTCCAGATCCGGGCTCGGGAAGTAATGCTTCCGATCTTGCTTTTACCGCTGATCGTCCCGGTCATGATCGGAGCGGTGGAAGCGACCGGCAGCGTCTTAAGCGGAGAATCGGTCACGTTTTACCGACACTGGATCGAACTGTTGGTCGTTTTTGATATCATTTTCACCATCGTCTCTTTTTGGGTATTTGAATTTATTCTGGACCACTGAACCGGTGTGAATCGTCATGATCCGTATGATCCGCAAATATGAAGACTGGTTCGGCGTCGCGGGAGGAATCTGCATTGCGGTCGGCCTTTACCTGGGCCTCGCGGCCTCGCCGCCCGATTATTACCAGGGCGAGGTGGTCCGGATCATGTACATCCATGTCCCCTTCGCCAGCACCTCGATGACGGCCTACTTCGTCATGACCGCCGCCAGTCTCTGGTACCTTTGGAAGCGCAATCCGATCGTGGACAACATGGCCCATGCCACGGCCGGCGTCGGGGTCTTCTTTACGGCCGGGGCTCTCTTCACGGGCTCGATCTGGGGCAAACCGACCTGGAACACCTGGTGGACCTGGGACGCCCGCCTGGTTTCGTTTACCATCTTGTTGTTGATCTTGATCGGTTATCTGATGCTTCGGACCTTCATCGAGGACAAGGAACGGGAAGCGCGTTATGCGGCCGTCCTCGCGATCGTCGGGGCCGTGGACCTGCCCATTGTTCATTTTTCCGTGGAGTGGTGGCGGACGCTGCACCAGCCGCTTTCGGTCTCCCCGCGCGGGATCGCGATCGCCGGGGCGATGTTGTTCCCGCTGATTCTGATGTCGGCGGGCTTCTACCTGATCCTGACTTATATGGTGGGAGTCCGCACGCAGATGCTCTACCTGCAGCAGCTTTTAGAGGCCAAGAAAGGACGTTTGCTTGGCGAGGTTCATCTATGAGCGCCACCCGATGAAAAGGCTCTATCTCCGCTGGGGAGGAATACTGGCGGTCGGATTCTTGATCGTCATCCTCAGCGCACAACGCTACTATCGGGATGTCTACAGCCTGACGCCGGACCTGATCTTAAGCCGACCGCCCTTCGGCACGGTACGAATACTGGGCATGGTGGAGGCCGGAACGTTGGTGAAAGAGACCCCTTCAAATCAAGCCCGGTTCTCTCTTTCAGGAAACGGGCAGCGGATCCCGGTCCTCTATCAGGGGAACCGGCCGGATGACCTTCGAGAACTCAAGACCCTCGTCGTGATCGGACAATGGGACGGCTCAAATCGACAGTTTCTTGCCCATGAAATGGACCTGATCCCCAATTACGGCTTCATTACCACGGCTTACCTGATCATGCTTCCAATGGGGCTTTTTCTTTTTATGATGGAACACCGCGTGTTGTTGTTGTATAATAAAATCAAAGAATCGAAGATCTACGAACCGGAGGTCGGAAGCCTTGACGAAGGGTAAAAAAATCGGTCTCATTATCAGCATACTGATCGTGGCCGGAGGATTGATTTATCTGGGGATGGGCCAGTTCGGACAGAATCTGGTCTATTTTTTCACCCCGTCCGAAGTCGTGGCCTTCTCGCCCGATTACTACGGCAAGAAGGTGCGGGTCGGCGGCCTGGTCGTCCAGGGAAGCGTTCAGATCGTTCCCAACAGCCTCAAAATGAAATTCACATTGACGGACGGCGCGGCCGCCATCCCCGTGCAGTTTGAAGGCATTCCGCCGGATCTCTTTAAGGAAGGCAAAGGCGCGGTGGTAGAAGGGTACTGGGACGCCGAGAAGCAGTTCCATTCCAATATGATTATGGCCAAACATTCGGAAGATTATATGCCGATACAGATGAAGCAGGCCGGAGTACAGCTCCCCAAGAAGGATTTTCTGAAAACCTTGCAGCAATAACGGAATCACCAGCGAGCACGACGAGCGGGAGGGGGAGGCTTCATCCGGCTTCGCCGGTGGAGTAATCGAGGATCAGGCTCTGCCCATCCAAGCGCGGGGCTTGGGGGCATCGGAAAATTCGCAGCAGCGAACCGCACGGGCCCCCAGATAAGATGGGGGCGACGTGAGCCCCTACAAAATAGAGGTCGCATGTTTATTGAAATCGGTCATTTCGCCGTCGTTGTGGCTTTGGTCCTCTCCGTCATCGGCGTCATCGGCCCCATCCTCGGGCTGAAACGGAATAAACCGGACTGGGTCCGGGTCGCACGACAAGCCGTGACGCTGAACTTCTTCCTGATTTCGGTAGGAATGGCCGCGTTGATCTATTCCTTCCTCACCAACGATTTCTCAGTCAAATACGTCATGGCCACCTCCAACAGCAAGCTCCCGATCTTCTACAAGGTAGCCGGTCTGTGGGGCGGCCACGAAGGCTCGCTGATGCTTTGGGTCTGGATTCTCACCGCCTTCAGTACGATCGTCGTTTGGCTTCATTGGAGAACGCAGCCCGCCGTCATGCCGTATCTCATCTCGGTCCAGTCCGTGATCATGCTCGGGTTTCTTGCGATGATCGTTTTTCTTTCAAACCCGTTTGAACGCCTCTTCCCGATTCCGGCCGACGGTCGGGATCTCAATCCGCTCCTGCAGGATCCGGCGATGGTGGTTCACCCGCCGATGCTTTATCTGGGATATGTCGGCTTTTCGATTCCGTTCGCCTTTGCGATGGCGGCCCTTTTCTCCGGACGTCTCGGGGAGGAATGGATCAAGGTGACGCAGCGATGGACCCTGTTCGCCTGGATCGCCTTGACCACCGGCATCCTCATGGGCGGTTACTGGGCCTATTACGAACTGGGTTGGGGAGGCTATTGGGGCTGGGACCCGGTCGAGAACGCCTCCTTCATGCCGTGGCTCGTCGGGACCGCGTTTCTTCACTCGGTCATGGTCCAGGAAAAACGGAAGATGTTCAAGGTCTGGAACCTGTTCTTGATCATCGTGACGTTCTCGCTCTCGCTGATCGGAACCTTTCTGGTGCGGAGCGGTGTTCTCTCTTCGGTCCATACCTTTGCGACCGATCCCGGACGCGGGCTGTACATACTGATCTTTCTGGCCCTCATGATGTCTTTGGGCTTCGGCACGCTGATCGTCCGCTCGGGCCGACTCAAAAGCCAGATCGAAATGGACTCGATCATCTCCAAAGAGTCCGTATTCCTCTTCAATAATCTCTTCTTTCTCGTCGCCGCGGTGACGGTCTTCCTCGGAACCCTCTATCCCCTTCTGGTCGAGACTCTCAAAACGGCCAAGGTCAGCGTGGGCCCGCCGTATTACAATGCGGTTTTCATGCCGGTCGCGCTGGGGCTGCTGCTCTTGATGGGCATCGGGCCTTCCATCGCCTGGCGGAAGGCCTCCCTGGAAAACTTAAAAAAGAACTTTCTTCTGCCGATCCTCATTGCCCTGGTCGGCACCGCGGCCGCCTGGCTCATCGGAATCAGGACCGTCTTCGGCCTGGCAGGAGCCATGATCGTTTCTTTTGTCACCACCACGATCGTTATGGATTTTGCGAAGGGATCGACCCTCTGGGCTCGACGCTATGAGTTCAACTACTTCAAGGCGTTCTATGAAGCCTTCACGAATAATCAGCGACGGTACGCCGGCCAAATCACCCATATCGGGGTCCTGGTCATGGTCGTCGGGATCATCGCCTCAACCATTTATCAGACCGAGAAGGTCGTCCCCATGCGTATCGGCGATGCCATACAGCTCAAGGCCTATACGATTAAAATGGTCGGCCTGCAAGAAGTCACGGGACCCAACTGGACGGCCCAGGAAGGCCTTTTCGAGGTCTACCGCGACGGCCGTTTTGTTACGCAGCTGCTGCCGCAGAAACGGATCTATACCGCGTCTCAGACACCGACGACAGAATCGGCCATTCACACCGTCAACCTCGGCCATATCTTTCTAACGATGCCCGAGGTCGGCCCCGACGGGGTCACGGTGCGGGCCCTCATCAATCCGCTCGTCCTGCTCGTCTGGATCGGCGGCGGCATCATGGGACTGGGCGTCTTCCTCAACATCTTCAGATCGAGAAGCAAGGCGTCGCTATGAAGGGCTGGCATTTTATCCTTGCGCTCGCCGTCGTCGGGCTTCTGGTCCTTTTCTATAAGGGACTTTGGGGCGATCCCCGGACCATTCCCACGGTTCTGATCGGCACACAGGCGCCGAGCTTCTCCGGACCGGTGGTCCGCACGGGTGAAATGATCACATCGAGTCGGTTCCAAGGGAAGGTGGTCCTGCTGAATTTTTGGGCCTCTTGGTGCCTGGAATGCCGAACGGAGCATGAAAATCTTTTGGCCCTCAACCGACGGTTCGGCTCAAACCCGGACTTTGTCATGTTGGGAATCAATTACCAGGATCGCAAGGAGGATGCCGAGAAGTATCTTGAGGTCTACGGCAGCACCTTTAACCACCTCCGCGATCCGAAAGGAGCCATCTCCATCGACTACGGCGTCTACGGTGTCCCCGAAACCTTCGTCATCGACCGGCAGGGCGTCATTCGTTATAAATACGTCGGCCCGCTGGTCGGTCCTGCCTATACAAACCTGATCGAGAATGTCCTTGAACCGCTGCTTGAGGGGCGTCCCTTCCCCCGCTCATGAAAAACGCGCCGATTCTCATCCTCGTATTGATCCTTTCGATTTCGATTCCGTTCACTGCGGCCGAGGCGGCCACGGTCGAAGAAGAGCAGATCGATCTGCAGATGCGCGAGATCGCGAAAACCCTTCGCTGCACGATCTGCCAGAACGAATCCATCTGGGAATCCCAAGCGGAACTGGCGCATCAGATGCGCGACATCATTAAGGAGCGGCTCATGAAGGGGGAGTCGCCCGACGAGATACGGGCCTACTTTTTAAGCCGCTACGGGGATTACATTCTCCTCGCGCCGCAAAAAAGCGGCCTAAACTGGCTGCTCTGGGGCGGGCCCTTCGCCCTGCTGGCCGTCGGGGGATTGTTCCTCTACCGGACCCTCTCGCGCTGGGTCGCCCAGACCACGATAACAAAACAGGAAGATCTCCCGCCGATCGACGACCAACTCCGCAAACGCATCGAGCAGGAGTTGCATTCCCGGGAAGATTAAAAAGGGATCGGATTCATGTTTATATTTATTGCCGCCGTCATACTGATCGTTGTCATGGTCCTCCTCGCCTTTCCTTTATGGATGACGTCTTCCATCCCTATCCCTCTGGGCCATGAAGCCTCTTTGAACCAGGAACGGATCGATCTTGAAATTGAAAAGCAAACCCTTTTGAACTCGTTGGCCGAGTTGGATCTCGACCTGGCTCAAGGCCGACTCACGCCGTCCGATTACCAGCGTCTGAAGGCCGTGGATGAAAACCGGCTGGTCCGGATCTTGGACAAACAGGATGCGCTTGCCGAGTCGGGTCCATCGCCCCCTGCGCCCAAATCCACGGCAGACCGTGCGCCTTTCACTCCGATGACGTGGGCCGGCTCGGCTGCGCTCAGCCTTTTGGTGGTGGGAACGGCCGCCGGCATTTATGGGTACATCCACGGGAAGATCGGGCTCGAAGCCCAGCGCGTCGCCATGGAGCAGGGATCCGTTCCGAGATCGTCTCAAGGCATGCCGAACCCGATCGAGATGGTTGCCCGACTCGAAAAGCGTTTGAAAAAGAATCCCGATGATCTCGAAGGACAGATCATGGCCGGACGGTCTTATATGACCCTGAAAAGGATGGAAGACGCACAAAAAGCATGGCAGAAGGTTACCGAACTGGATTACGGCAATTACGAAGCCCATTACTTTCTCGGACTGATTCTGCTTCAAACCACCCAACCCGACGACCGGAAAAATACGGAAGAGGCGCTGAGTCATCTTGAAACGGCTTTGGTAAAAGTGCCGAGAGAACCGGCCGTGCTTTGGTACAAGGGAGTAGCCCTGGTGCGTCTTAAGCAGTATCCCTTAGCCGATAAAACCTGGACCGAGGCCTATCAGAACCTCGCGCCCGGCACGGACGATGCCGAGTTCGTGAGGAATGCGCTGCAAAACCTTCGGGCCGGCAACCCTCCTGTGTTGTAATCGGGGGATCCCGCACAAGATTTCGCTTCTGTAATCCTATAGAAGTGTAATCCATAGAAGTTGATTGATCGCGCATATTGATTTATACTATGCCCATCGTTTCTGCGGCGGCTTCGCTCTAAACGTCAGGCTTTGCATAAGGTCGTTACAACGCAATCTGCTCAATAAGGAGAATCCTCATGGCTGATAAAAAAATCATCGCAGTAGTCGGCGCCACCGGCGCGCAGGGCGGCGGGATGGCGCGCGCTATTTTAAACGACAAGAGCAGCGGTTTCGCCGTTCGCGCACTCACTCGAGACGTCGACTCGGACAAGGCGAAAGCGCTGGCCAACCTGGGCGCCGAGGTGGTCGCGGCCGACGTCGACGACGTCGAGAGTCTGAAGAAGGCCTTCAAGGGCGCCTACGGCGCATTCTGCGTCACCTTCTACTGGGCGCATATGTCGCCCGACAAGGAAGGGGCGGAGGTCAAGAACATGGCCGAGGCGGCGAAGCAGACCGGGCTCAAACATGTCATCTGGTCCACGCTCGAAGACACGCGCAAGTGGGTGCCGCTTTCCGACAACCGCATGCCCACCCTCATGGGCAAGTACAAGGTGCCCCATTTCGACTCCAAAGGCCAGGCCGACCACCTGTTCACCGATCTGGGCGTTCCGACGACCTTTCTGATCACCTCCTTCTACTGGGACAATTTTATTTTCTTCGGCATGGGCCCGAAGAAGGGCCCGGACGGCAACCCGGTGATCACACTGCCGATGGGCGACAAGCAGCTTCCGGGCATCGCGGCCGAGGATATCGGCCGATGCGCCTACGGCATCTTCAAGCGAGGCGCGGAGTACATCGGCAAGCGGATCGGCATCGCGGGCGAGCATCTGACCGGCGCGCAGATGGCCGCCTCTTTTTCCAAGGCGCTGGGCCGGGAGGTGCGCTACAACGACGTGCCGCCCGGTGTCTACCGCAGCTTCGGCTTTCCGGGGGCCGAGGATCTCGGCAACATGTTCCAGGTGAAACGGGACTTCGAGAAGGAATACTGCGGCGCGCGCAATCTCGACGTCGCACGGGCCCTCAATCCCTCGCTGCAGACCTTCGATGCGTGGCTCGCAAAAAATAAAAGCCGCATCCCGCTTGAGTAGCATAACGCGAGGAGCCCGACCCGCGCCGGGGCCGAGCGCGAAACCGCAGCGGATCGGCTTGGGGCGTTGCGTCGCCCGTCAAATTCGGGTCTAGGAGCCTGTCCGAGTAATGGGCTTGTTTAATGTATTCATTTAGTGTATAGTCCTTCCGTCCCATTCTGACGAGAGGAGACCCCCATGAGCAAGACCTATCGGCCCTATGAACCGGATCAGGCATTCCTGCTGCCGC
>JACQCA010000041.1 GCA_016201865.1 Nitrospirota bacterium | reverse complement strand
GGACACCAACGACAGCATCGTTATCTGTTGATCCGGCGTTCCTCGCATGGGTGATACCTCCTCGGTAGATGGTTTAGGTATCTTACCATGCTGGACATTTTCTTCAACCAGAAAAATGAAGGTTTTTCAACAAACTGCTAATGAGTTGATTGCTTTGATTGCAAGATCGCAATGGATGGAGGCCCACTTCCAGTCGTATCGTTCAAACACAAAACCCTGATCCCCCGGCTCTCCGGGAAAATCAGGGTTGCCTGTTCATCTAAATTCAAATTCCACACCGGCCATTTTTCAAACCTTATCTGAGGCAGAAATTTGGGCCGCTCAAATACTGAGGCATACCCGAAACGATAGTTGTGGATGAAACATGCCGCAGTATATACTTCTTGATAATTATGTCAAGCCACAAAATATGGTAGGGTGCCCTATGTGCGCCACCAGCCGTCCTATCGAATCCGGCAATCCAGAACCTTCGCTCTTTTATATGCCTCCTATTAGAGATTGTGTTTGCCGTTGAGAGTTGTTAGAATCCGGTCATGACCGATCGCATTATCGAGACGGACGACCTCCGGCCCGTCGCCGAGGTCGTCCTGTTCAAACAGCTCGACCGCGTCTTCCATTACGCCGTGCCGGAGGCCTTCCGGGACCGGCTCGAGCCCGGCATGCGCGTGCGGGTCCCGTTTCGGAACGACTATCTGACCGGGATCGTGGTCCGCCGTCTTCGGCGGGCGGATGGGATTCAACTGAAGCCGATCCTTGACGTTCTGGATTCGGCCCCGCTGCTTGACCGCTCGATGATGGCATTGGCCCGATGGATCGCGGAGTACTATGTCACGGGATGGGGTGTTGCGATGAAGGCGATCCTTCCGCCGGGACTGGAGGTGACGGCCGGACGTCATTATCGGATAACCCAGGCCGGACGTGATTCTATTTCGATCGTATCCAAAAAGGGATCCTTGGAGCAACAGATCCTGGCCGTGCTGGAACGCTCCCCTCGCGGGTTGCGACTCGAAGCATTAACTCGACGAATCAAAACGGATGAACCGCGCCGTCTCGGCGGCAGGCGGCCGTTATCGCGGCCGCTGTCGGTCTTGATCCAAAAGGGCTGGATCGAAGAGACAAGGGTCTTGCCCCGTCGTCGTCCTTCGCCAAACGAAGCCTTTGCACCGCCCGACAACCGGCAGCCCCTGTACGATCAAGAGACGGCGGACCCGTCCGTCCCGGAGGACCTCTATCGGGCCGTTCGTTCAGGACGGTTCGCGACGTTCTGTCTGGAGGGGGAGCCGGAACGGTCGGGGTCCGCTGTGACGGCGCTCGCATACGAAACGATTCGCCGGGGACGATCCGCGATCCTCCTTGTCCCCGAGATCGGCCGCGTCTCCGGTTGGGTCGAGAGATTAAAAAACCAACTGGGTGTCCCGATCGGAACGCTTCACAGCGGGCTTTCGGATCGTGAGCGTCGAGCGGAATGGGAACGAATCCGCAGCGGGGATATTCCCGTCGTGGTCGGGACGCGGCTCGCGGTCTTCGCGCCGCTTCCGAATCCGGGGCTGATCGTGGTGGAGGAGGAACAATATCCGGCCTACAAGCAGGAGGAGTCGCCGCGGTATCACGCGCGGGACGTGGCCGTGCTGCGTGCGAGGCACCACCAGGCGCTGGCGCTTCTGACCAGCGCGTCGCCGTCGGTCGAGACCTACGCCAATATCCAAAACGGCAAGTATCGTTCCGTCCGGCTGGATGAACCGAAACCAAAACCGACGGTGCGGATCATGGATCTCGCCGGCCGGCCTCGGGAGACGTTCGTGTCGGACGAACTCCTTGCGGCCGTGACGGCGCGGCTCGATAAAAAAGAACCGGTCGTGTTGCTCTTAAACCGACGGGGATTCGGAACGGCGCTTTACTGTCGGGACTGCGGCGCCGTGGTCGGTTGTCCTCGTTGTCGTGTGGCGATGGTCTATTATAGGGGCTTGCGTCGCCCCCTCCACCGGCGAAGCCGGGTGGAGCCTCCCCCTCTCGCTCACTTTGCTCGCTGGGACGATTCGAAGCGGGACCGGCAATTGAGCTGTTCCTATTGCGGGACGACGGCCGTTCCGCCGACGGCCTGCACGGCATGCCGCGGAACGCATCTTAAGATCCTGGGCGTCGGGACGGAGCGGGTCGAGGATTTTTTTCGGGCCCGTTTTCCATCGGCCCGAATCGCGCGGCTGGACCGGGACACGGCCCGTCCGGGCGATGCGGCGGACGCTCTTGAACGGCTTGATCATTCGCAGCTCGATCTCGTGATCGGGACACAGCTTTTGCTCAAGGGTCCCGGCATGACCCGGCCGGGCCTGATCGGACTGCTGCTGGCGGACGGGGCTTTTCACCTCCCGGACTTCCGTGCCAGCGAGCAGACGTTTCAACTGATCCGCCGAATACTCACGTTCTCCACCGGGGGCGAGGTGATTCTCCAGACCTATCATCCGACGCATGAGAGCATCGCCTGAGCCGCCGGCGGGGATCCGAAAGAGTTTTACGAAAAGGAGCTGGTCCAGCGGAAGGCCTTGGACTACCCGCCTTTTGCGCGCCTTGCGGTTGTCACGGTGAAGGCCTTGAAGGAGTCCACGGCCGCGGCCGTCGCACAGCGGCTGGCCGAAGGATTCAAGCGGTCGGCGCACGGTCCCGATCTTAAACTCCTCGGCCCGGCCGCAACGCTGCGGCCGCAGCTTTATGGGAAATATCGTCGGCAGATCCTGGTCAAAGCGCCTGATTCCCGTCGCCTTCACGAAGCGCTCCATGCGGGGTTGAAAGCGGCCCGATCCGAGCCCGGCCGATCCCACGTCTGGTTTGAAGTGGATGTCGATCCGCAACGGATCGGATAGCGGGCGGGGTTCACGGCGAGTTGCGGCAGTTGACATGGACGGCAAGATCGTCTATCTTTAAAAAGATTTTGTCTCATTTCCAAGGAGCTTCCGACCGTGGACGAGAAACGCCCCACCGTTCTCATCGTGGATGACGATGAAAGCATCCGGGACACCTTGGAGGTGATCCTTCAAAAAGACTACACCGTTCTTAAAACCGCCGACGGCAGGAGCGCGCTCCAGCTCGTGAATGATCAGGAGATCCAGATCGTTCTCCTCGATCTGCTGCTCCCGGATCTCAACGGTCTTGAGGTGCTCCAGCAGATCAAGGATCGGTTTTCGGATATTGAGGTGATCATGATCACGGCCGTTAAAGAGGTGGGCGCGGCGGTGCAGGCGATGAAACTCGGCGCCTATCACTACATCACCAAATCCTTCGACTATGACGAGATCCTGGCCCTGGTCGGGAAGGTTGTCGAGCGGCAGCGGGATGCCCGCGAGCTTTTGTACCTCCGGTCCGAAATCGAGCAGCGGACGGAGACCGAGTTCATCACCGGCCGGACCAAGACGATGCAGCAGATCCATGATCTCGCGCAGAGAGTCGCGAGGCTTCCGGCGACGGTCCTGATCTTAGGAGAAAGCGGAACCGGGAAACAGCTCCTCGCGCGTTTTATCCACAAGCAGAGCGGCTTCGCCGGGCGGCCTTTCGTCACAGTGGACCTCGGCGCCATTCCGGAAACACTGGTCGAGAGCAACCTGTTCGGCCATGAAAAGGGCTCCTTCACCGGGGCTTACCGACAGCACATCGGAAAATTTGAGTTGGCGGACGGCGGGACCCTGTTTTTAGATGAAATCGGCAACCTCCGGCAGGAGCTCCAGGCCAAGCTGCTGCGGGTGATCCAGGAAGGCGAGATCGAGCGGGTCGGCGGCACCAAGACCCTTCGGGTAGCCGTCCGCTTGATTTCGGCGACGAATGTCGATCTGGCCGAGGCCGTGCAGCAGGGCGCCTTCCGGGAGGATCTCTATTACCGGCTCAATGTCATCCCGATCAAACTTCCGCCGCTCCGGGAGCGGATCGAGGACCTGCCCCAATTGGTGGAATTCTTCCTTCAGCGATACAACAAGCGTTTTAAAAAAAATGTTAGGCAGATCAGCCCATCGGCCATGGAGATGCTGTCCTCCTACGACTGGCCCGGCAACATTCGCGAGTTGGAAAACCTGATTGAACGGTTGGTGGCCCTTTCCGATGGGGACACGATCCTGTGCGAACATATTCCCATCGAGTACGTTCTCGACGACTTTGAGCCATCGCACCGGAAGGAGGATCTGTTTAAGAGGACGCTGGCGACCTTTGAGCGGAACTTTATCTTGAAGATGCTGGAGAAAGAAAGATGGAATCGAAGCGCAACGGCCCGGACGCTCGGCATTCCGGTGGGCACGCTTCGGTATAAGATGAGCAAGTTGAAGATTCTCGATCGGCCCCCTAAAAGAGAAGGGTAACGTCCAGACCTCTTTATGCCCTTTCCGCAGATCCTCACTTCGGCAAAGTCGACCGCGACCCTAACCTTTTTGATCCTATGGATCTCCACCGCTCATTCGACACCGGCGGATGAGATCGCGAGCACGTCGGAGGTCCACCTCCGTGTGACGGCCACCACGCCCAGCCGGCTCGAAGAACCGGTCGAAGAATCGTCGGGCTCCGTCACGGTCCTCACCGAACCCGAGATCGAGGCCCAGAATCCGGTGGCGGCGACGGAGATCCTCCGGGACCTGCCCGGCGTGAGCCTTCAGGAGTCCGGGACGATCGGAGAGTCCGCCGCGCTGACGCTCCGTGGAACCGAGCCGACCCAGACACTGATCCTGCTGGACGGCATCCGACTGAATTCACCCTTCCGCGGCGATTTTGATTTGTACTTAGGCGCTTTCATGATGGACCAGATCGGACAGATCGAAGTAGTCCGAGGCGCCCAATCGGCGCTGTACGGGTCCGATGCGATGGGCGGCGTCGTTAATTTAAGGACGCAAAGAGCGCAAGGACCGCTGAGAACCTCCTTCACCGGGGAGGCCGGGAACGAAGGAACCTTTCGTGAAGTCCTGTCGGTCGGCGAGAAACGGCCGTGGATCGACTACGCCTTGACCTTCTCGCGCACCGACACCGCTGGCCAGTTCGACCGGGACCGTTTCGGAGCATCGGCCTTTACAGGACAGGTGGGGGTTCCCATACGTGGGAACGGCCGCCTTCAGTTCATCTCACGGCTCCAGACCGACCGTAAAGAGGCCGCCGTCGATATTATTCCCATTTCGGACACCGCGGTTCAAATGGTGTTCGATGAAAACGACGAGCTTCGGAAGCGATTCATTTTCAATGCCCTCCAATACAATGACCGGTTCGCTTCGTGGCTTGAACTGTCTTGGAAAGCGGCGGTGGTGGATACCCGTTTGAACTGGGACAACCCGCCCGATCCCGGATCGGGGAATTCCGACAGTTATTTTGAAACGACGGACACGCGCAGCCTCATTTTGGACCTTCAGCAAAACATTTTGGCCGGCGATTCCGATACCGTCACATTCGGGATCGAGCGGACGAGAGACATCGTCAACAGCGAAATCATCTCCTTTGACATGCCATTTCCGATTAATCAAACCCGGGAGAATACAGCCTATTACCTTCAGAATTTATTCAAATGGGGGAAACCGTTTGTTCTTCAGGCCGGCGTGAGGCTGGATGACAACAACCATTTTAGGACCGTGACAAGCCCCAAAGTCTCCTCGGCCTATGAATGGCAATCCACCGGCACGAGGGTCCGAGGGAGCTGGGGAATGGGATTTCGCGCGCCGACGATACAGGAACTTTTCTTCCCCGACTGCGGCAATCCCGATCTTGAACCGGAAAGAAGCCGGAATTGGGAGGCGGGAATTCAGCAGCGGATCTTTGGCGAAACCATGCTTTTGGACACAGCCTATTTCAGGATTGACTATCATGATCTTATTCAGAAAGGCCCGTGTAGTGTGGCAAACACCGGAAAGGCCCGCACCCAAGGCGTCGAATCGAGTATCAAGGCGCGAATTCATCCAACCCTGACGGCCACGGCCAACTATACCTATCTTGACGCACAAGACAGGTCGAATAAAGTAGAACTTCCATTTCGGCCGAGGCATCAAGGGACCATCGGTCTTCTGTACACCCCGACGCTCAACTTTGTGGCCGACCTCGATATCAATATGGCATCAAGCTAGGCCCTCTCAGCCGATTTTATACTGCTTGACGGTTCACTGCTGCAGGATCGAAGTCCGGGTTACACGCGAGTGGACTTGTCGGCCACGTACCATCTCTTCAGCAGTTCGTTGGGTTTACACGAGGCCCGGTTTTTTGTTAAAGTCAGGAATCTTTTAGATCGGGACCATCAAGAAGTGCCCGGCTTCCCGGCCCCCGGCCTCGGATTCTTGGCCGGCGTGACGGCCATGTTATGACGCCGCTACGGGCCGTCGCGGAAGCGCGGTGTAGGTCTAAACCTTCCGCCCGTCGAGCGGTCATTTGAAAATGACGGAATACTCGATCGGGGTAACTGCCAGGCGTTTTAAGAAATCAGTTTCTGAAGGACTATAAATGCGCTTGGCCTCGCCGGTGACCGGGAGCGGCAAGTCCGGCGGAACGGTCCCGGCACCGCCACGTTGTTCATATCGTTCATAGACCAGCATGAACGGGCTGAAAACCAGCGACCGATGAGAACCCCAATAAGAGGTCTCGTAGTCGAGCCCACAGTTGTCGTTATTGAAACACCGCTCAATCCCTACCGGAGAACCGGCCCATTGGACCACTTCGAACTGCTCTGTCGCACTGGAAAGATAAAGGGAAGCGTTCGTGCCCGAATACCATAAAGGCAAGAACTCCGAGATCTCCGACAACATGGCGGCAGATCGATAGGTCGTCTGCGTCGCATAGGGACTACAGGTTTCAAACGTCCTTAATTCGGTGTGTGTGACCACCACCTCATAGAGCCAAAGGCTTTGGCGGATAATCTGTCCGCCTTTTAATTCCACTTCAATGGCGGCGGCGTCATAGCAATAGGAGCAATCTTGACCGCTATCCTCTTCGTACCGCCAGGTTTTGGGGGAATCGGGCGTATCGCCGGAGTTCCAGCCCCCGCTTGGGACCAACTGGTCGTTGATGTAGAAACGGCCGTTTCCCTCTTGAACGAGTGTGATCGTCTTGGGGTCTTGGAAAAACTCAAACCGGCCCTGGACGACTTGACGGTGCATCCCAGTGTCGTGTTGGAACGAGTTAAGCCAGCCGGTATCGTTCCCTTGATACGTTGTTGGACAGGAACCTCCCGATGTGGAAGAAAACGGAAACGTCGTCGGCGCCGGGGCGATCACTTCCTCCTCAATGATGAAGGCGTAGGGGGGATTGAGCTTGACCCATCGGCCGACGACGGCCTCCTGTTCAACCCCAAGTTGGCCTCGAAAGACCAGGAGATAATCTCGAAGATCCTTGACGTCCGTCGGGGGCGTGAACGTCTGGACGTCGCTCACGGCGCCCGGCGCCAAGGCGACGCTCCAGAAGGCTCCCTCAACCTGTTTTCGGTTTCCATCCGGATCATCATAGTACAACGCGAAGGTTCCACTCATGGCCTCATTGGACCCGTTCGTAATCCGTACGCCGTCCAACCATTCGGCATCGATATCACCCAGGAAGAAATAATCCAGCAGGCCCGCCGAGTAGCCTACGGCACGGCGCACAAGAATGTCTGCTGCTGACTGCATCGTGAAATCGTTGACTGAATAGACACGCTCGCTCAAGATTTCTTGAGCTTCAAAGTCGAACACCGAAAAGGCAGTCAATCGGTCGTTGGTTATCACCTCTCCCGTATAGACATCTTGAATGACATTTCTGCCGTAGTCTACCTCTACGGAAATAGAAGTCCCAAATTGATTCGTGACGTTTTCTGTCATGGTCAGTATACCGTTGATCTGCGGAGAGGAATAGTATAGCTGTCCAGACGAATTGAAATTGTCGAAATTGGTGTCTTGGCTGATGAAGTTTTTGTTGGTAAACACGGCCAGGCCCTGAGGAGAACTCCAGAAATCAGAGAACTGGCTCAACTCTACGGTTGGGTAACCCAAGGCCCAAGCAGAATTGTAATGAGTCAAGGCATATTTCTCGTACAGATCGCCAGCCAGCCCCACTGGAAGATGCAAGTCGTTACGCACGTGAGAGGGCACGGCCAAATCCTGAACCAAGTGCATGACCTGGCCAATTGAACGAAACATGAGCTGAAAGTTTTCATTTCGCTGACCGGCTGTAGCAGCTACGGTATCGCCATTGAAGTTTTTCCCCGTTAAAGCGGTATACATATACTCCCGTGCCTTAGTCCAGGAATATTCGTTATCGATATCATTAAATCCCCACGCCAGCGATGGCTTACACGTAAACATGCAAACTGGAAAGGGAGCAAGTAGTCCTTGGCCATTTATAGGATCATAAAAATGATGCCTGGACCTACTAAGTGTCAAATAGCCGTCATCTTCATGATAGCTACCACTTTTAATGCTCTCAAATCCATCAAGCTGAAAGTTACTAACGAAGGTAGCATAGTTGTCAGCCTGACCAATGGCTTTCTGAGTGATGTTCACATGCGTGGGTTGTTCATACGCATACGCTGGATTTAGAGCACAGAACAAAACTGACAATATGATGAAGGCTGTCTTCAAGATAAGGAATGGCCTTATATGGCAGAAATAAATAATTGTATTAATTTCCTTTTTCACCAGTGCCTCTCATGTTATCTTTGCTTTTAAGTAACTCGACTACTTTTCCGATACCTGCTCCTAGGAAACAATAAACCGCTGTGGCATACAGGATATAAAAAACCCATTCCCCGATATGTGTTCCAGCGTCAGCATCAATGGGAGGACCAAACCCAGAACCGAATAAACGCAGGATATAGATGGGAATTGCTTCGATCAAACCAAAAAAGATTAGAGCGAAAGACCCAAAGAACTCAGCAATATGCCGTTTCGTGAGACTGAAAACTTCGCCATATTTTGGGCTAAACCAGTAGCCTATAAAAGTCAGTGTCATAAAAAAGACTACCCCAAGAACATGAATACCCGTTCCTAAAATTGCCCCTTTTTGCCAGTATCGCAATTCTGCCCAGCGGCTTTGTAGTTGGCTATGATTCAACATTGTGCCCTCTTCTGCCTTTCAATCTTCAAAATGCCTGAAGCCTCCATAGCCCATTTGCATCACGAACGAAATAAACGAAATGAGCTTTCTCCACTCCATTCTCCATTTGTGTTACATGGTACGCGGCAACATCACCGTCAATTCGTACCAGTTGAAGTGCAGGTAGGTTTCCCGCAATGATTGGAAGATGGTCGCCGAATCGTTCAAAAAGGCCTTGATATTTAGATTTTGCACCTTCAGCAAGATATCCTATAGCGGTGTTAATGTCCTTACTGATTAATGCCACCTTCATCCCTTTCCATCGGCTTTGAAGCAGCATATCCAGCTCGGTTAGGGAGAGGACATTCACCGCCACGGAATCGGTGTAGACATTTCCCTGATCATCCGTGAGCGTGGCGGTGGCGACATAGAATCCGGGTTGCGCATAGGTGTAATTGAAGCTGTCGGATAACGCGACCGATGTAAAATTGGCTGTGCCATCCCCATCCGCATCGAGGGTATAGCTGGTGACGGGTATGCCGAGCGTGGTCAGGATTGAAAAGGAAACCGCAAGCGGGGCGACCCCGCTTTCGGGGTTGGCCAGGAGCGTCACCGGATTTTCCGCTCCGTCCGATGTCACGGCAATAGACGCCGAACGAGTGTTGCCTTCAACATCGGTCGCCGTGGCCGTGATCAGATTGGCACCCGGCACCAGCGGAACATGGTTGGCCACAAACTGATTTCCGTTTACCTGGGCGATGACACCATTGACGACGACTCCCACCTCGCCGTTGTCGGAGCTGACCGTTCCCAGGACAAGAGCAGTCGAGCCGTTGATGAAGCTCCCCGAGATCGGCGAGGTCATCGAAAGCTGAATATGGGTTGACTGGACAAAAAATTGGATCGATTGTGAGCTTCCTCCTCCGGGAGGGGGATTGACTACGGTGATCGGATAAGGGCCGCTTTGGATTAAAACCGATGCGGGAACGGATGCGATCAGCCCGGTAGCGCCGAGATAGGTTGTGATAAGAACGGTGTTGTTAAAATAGACGATCGCACCCGGAACAAAGTTGGTTCCGCCAACGGTCAGTGTCAAATCGAGGCTGCCTGTCTCGGCCTCTGTGGGTGAGATGGATAGGACGACGGCCGCTGGATTTTGCACTTCGAAATTAAGCGCGTTGGAGGGACCCCCGCCCGGCGATGGATT